>DNPC01000056.1 GCA_003501565.1 Planctomycetaceae bacterium
GGTCGGTTCAGTATTCTCAGGTGAATCTGGTGGCATCTTGGCGGGTGGAGTGGTGCCCGATGATGTGGAATCGTAAGGCGCGTTCATCGCGTCAGTAGATTCATTTGCAGAACTCTCAAACGGCGTTTCCGATGGCATTGTTGGACCATCTGCAGGCGTGAGTGCGATCCGCGTCCCCGAGCCATTGGGACCGCCGAATCCACCGACTTGCGGCAGGCCGCTTCGCCGGGGCGCCAGCGGTGCATCATTCGTTCGCCTAGCTGCTGTCGCCAGCGGGTCGTCGCTCTCACTGTCTTTTGAACGTTGTGAGCCCGGGCCAACCAGGAAGGCAACTAGCCCCATGACCATCGCTAGGCAGGCGAACAATCCGATCAGTGGACCAAGCCAAGTGCGCCGTCTTCGCGACTTGAGTGATTTGGCAAGCGGTTTTGGCGGCGTGTTAGAGTTGAGTGCAAACGGCGGCTGCGGGGCAGCTGGTTCAAACGACGCAGTGTGGTGATCAAGCGGATTTGTTTCGTCTCCGTTTGCTTGTGCGGTGAGTGCTTCCAGGAGTCGGTCAAGCTCCGCATCGTCGTAACTTGAATGGGCATTCTCAAGATACTCCGGCAGGTCAAATGCCTGGCTGTGTGACCCGCTAGGAAGAAGTCCTTCAAAGTTTTGCCAAGCTTCTGTGAGTGGCTCGGCCTGGTCCTGCAGAGCAGTGGTACCAGCATTGCACTCAACAGCCGCGGTGGTAGTCGGTGATTTTGTCCCAACGCGCTCGAGGCTTTCGCCAGCTTGGTCTAAAACATCGTCGGTCAACTTCGGTTCGTTGCGGCCGTAGGTTCTTGCCCAGATTTCGTCATAAGCCGCTTTCTTTTCCGCCGACAAAAGTTGAGCTGTTGCCACTTTCGCCAGTTTGTTCGCGTGCTTTGCTTTACGTGGATTTGTTTCTTGCAGTTCTTCCGCTTTTCGTCTCAGACGGGCAATGCGGGTTTCGATTTTCTCAGAGTTCGATTCAAGGGGTGCGAGGCTGAGCAGGCGGTACAGATCGGGGATTTCCCTAGACTGCTTGGCAGAGAAATCGGGTTCTTTTGGGGATGACATCCTGCCCACCTATACTGCAAGGCCACGCGCGGTGCATTTTGAATCGTGCGTTTTGAGTTGTGCACCTTGAATTGCACACTTCGACGGTGCGTCTCTGCACGACGTTTGCGAACTTCGAGCACCGTTACACATTATAACAGTCCGCTGGAATCGGCTACCAAACCGACGACTAAGAAATCTTGCGTTGTCCTTCAGAGCTTCGAAATGAGTAAATCAGACTACTTTCAGCAGACGGCCGAAGAATGGCGTCAGCGTAGTGCCGAGCTGGCGGCCTGGACGATGCGCCACATGGTTAATCGCACCGACGTTTGGGGAAGGTATACGGCCAAGAAATATAGAGAAACTGGCGATGGCCGTTCCCATGCGATTACTGCTCCCTTTCGCGACGAACGCGGAAAAGTGTTTCTGAATGCATCGTCGCTTGAGAAGCACTTTAAGACGCGATTGGTCAGTGGCGTTTTGGGACTGCATAGCACTTCAGCTGACTTGACCAGTCGCTGGTTAGCAATCGACATCGATCTGCACGATGAAGACGAGCTGTCGACCACGCGCGAGAACAACTTCGTTGCAGCCCGGCATTGGTACGAGCGTTTGGTTGCATCCGGGCTAGATCCACTACTATTGGACTCCAATGGCAAAGGTGGATTTCATCTGTTGGTGTTGTTCGAGGATCCAAAATGTACCAAGAGCGTTCACAAGTTCGGACGGCGGATCACTGAGGATTTCCAGCAGCTTGGTTTGGATGTGGCACCTGAGGTTTTTCCTGGCAAACCGCAGTGGCATTCGTATGGCGATTGGCTCCGACTATTCGGGCGTCATCATACGTTGGACCACTATAGCCGCGTATGGAATGATGAAGAGTGGGAGGATTCGCAGTGGCTCGAGGGACATGATGCCATCGATCGCATCTTGTCAACGCGTTTAGCCGATGGGCGCGCATGTGAACAGAACGGGATAAGTGCACTGCGACGGACGATTTGTCTTGACTTTGACGGTGTACTTAATAGTTACCGAAGCGGTTGGTGTGGAATCGACAATATTCCAGATCCACCGATTCATGGAACCGATCGCGCAGTCCAAAGGTTGCGAAAGGATTACCGAGTAGTCGTCAATTCTGCACGATGTGCTACGCCCGAGGGACGGGAGGCGATCCGTCAGTGGCTGGCGAGGCACAACATCGAAGTCGACGAGGTCTGTGAGCACAAGCCACCGGCAACCGTTTACGTTGATGATCGAGCAATTCGATTTGAGGGGGATTGGTTCGAGGCGCTTCAGAAGATCTCGGACTTCCGTCGATAGCTCGAGCCCGTCCCAACCTTGTTACAGTGGTATTCCCCAACCAGCTTTAACGGTTCGCAACGACAGTGAGGACTGGATTCGCGTGACTCCAGGTAAGCGACTGATTTGATGACGATGGATGCGTGCATAATCGTCTGCATTGGCGGCGATTACTCGCAACAGATAGTCATACTGACCACCAACTAGGTAACACTCGAGAACCTCGGGTACGATGCGAACCGCTTTTTCGAACTCTTCGAATGCATCTTCCGCCTGAGTCGCCAGGGAAACTTCGACGAACATTTCGATCGAATACCCCAGCTTTCTGGCGGAGAGTTTCGCGACGTAGTTTGAGATCAATCCGCTATCCTCCATCGCTTTGATGCGGCGATGGCAGGCCGATTTGGAAAGATTCACTTGGGACGAGATCTCCGCGACGGTTTGTCGGCAATTCCGCTGGAGAATGGTCAGGATCGCGATGTCAGTTTCGTCGGTCATTTGGGACGCCTTCCCGCATTAGTTGCATGAAGTCGAACAAAGTACCGAAAATAGTGCCTCTTGTGAAGAACTTTAGGAAGCGATACGGGGTTATTAGCCTTAAAATGCTGCCTGCTCTTTGTGAGAGGAGAGTGAAACTCCCCTAAGGCGGCTCCAGTGGAGACAAAGACAGCCTTGGTTAGGTAGCCAGAACAGGGACGGAGGCGATGCTGGGACCGCGTGCCAAGGACGCTGCCCCGCTTCAGCCTTCAACCTGTCGGGTTCTTCCCATAATCTGACCTTTTTCACAATCGCGCAAAAAAAGACGCCGTACTAACAAGCACGGCGTCTGATGTATTTCTTGACTCAGTTGAGTTTCTTCAGAGCTACCAACGAGCGCGAACCGGGTAGACGCCAAACTGATTTGTGTTGCTCGGCCACGGAGGCGTCCCGAGAAACGCGCCACCGGCTGATGGAGTTGCGGCGGCACCAAACTGGTGATAGATAGGCGTCATCGTATTCCGCGATACGCCCCATGAGTAGTTAGACTGCATGACAGCTCGTTGCGGCATTACCAGTGCAGTGGGTTGTCCGTATGGCAGATAGTAATAGTTGCCGTGCCAGGGACGATTCGCTGCATGCGCTTGAGCCCAGGCGTCACCATTGGAAGCCGGCGTGCGGTTGATCAGCCGACTGAAAGGTCCATCAGCTCGGGCTGGCGTGGCCGACAGCACTGCAGCGGCCATCAACAGGCCACACAGAATTTGAGGCTTCTTGTGGATCGTAATCATCGGGCTATTCCTTACGGTTGGGAGTGGAGGTGTTGGGAGCGTGAGTGGTGCGCAGGAGCAGATCGCTAGGCGGCGAGATTGAGGATGCCCCCGTCGCAGCGTCTGCTTCATTCCTACACACACTCCGGCTCGATTTTGCCCCGATGCTTCAGTATGTTAAGGGCGAGGAAGCGACATGTGCTTCCACAGTCCCTTTACCGAAGAGCGGAACGGAGACGTGGAGTAGTGGACTTTGGTCGAGTTTAGGCCGCGACCACCGTCGTAGTAACTGTGGTAACGGTCTGTGTGGCTGTACATGAACTGGTGCGGGTACAGCGGTTCGTAAGTAATGTAGGTGTGCCCAACCCATTGAGGCACGGGAACGGGGGAGACGTACATTTGCGCTGTCGCCTGGTTGGCGTATCCCTGGGTGTACTGATTAGCGAAAAGCTGCTGCCCAACGCTAACGTATTGCTGAGCTTGGGCGTTTGATACGGCGCTGGCGCCGATCGCAAATACCGCCAACGCTATCAACTTCGATCCAAGACGCATGACGCTCCCCTCCGTGGGTAATTGGTTTCTTTGAAACTGGTTTGGATGTCTGACTTTGCGAGGTCGAGCAATCGACTCCGTCCGAGCCACACTAGTTTGGTTTTCAGGCGTCGCTCCTGTAGGACGCGACTATTCACTCAACTCATCGACGACCTTTGAATGCAATTGCCAACATTCTCTTGACCGCTCCTACACCTTTGGTCGCCGTTACAATCGCTTCGCAGACACGCCGACCGTTGCGTTAGCTAGCAAGCGATTTCGGCTCAACTGCACTTCCCGGCGTCCCTAAACTCGCCTTATCTTACCGGTCTTGACTGCGCGGGGCGGTTCAGGAAAGCTATCTATCGCTTGCAGATTCATGCGAACGAATGACTCGTTCAACTACTTGCCGAAGTGTTCGGCGATACCTGCGCAATGATTACCACGACGGGCGTAAGCCAGCACGGAGGAGAACGTAGATGGCCAAGAAGCGGAGTTCAGGCCGCAAGAGCAAGCAGGAGAAAGCCTCTGCGGACCTTTTTGCCGAGGCGGAGTCCCTGGGCGTCGAACCCGTTTCGCTCCGTACAGCCGCTCAAGAGCGATACCTCAATTACTCGCTCAGCGTCATCACCAGCCGAGCACTGCCCGACGTTCGGGACGGTCTGAAACCTGTCCAGCGACGTATTCTTTACGCGATGAACCGCCTAGGCATCGGCGCTGAATCCAAGCCGCGAAAGTGCATGTTTGTCTGCGGTAACGTCACGGGTAACTACCATCCGCATGGCGAGTCATCTGTCTATGACGCGCTCGTTCGACTTGCCCAGCCATGGGCGCTGCGTGAGACACTAGTCGACGGCATCGGCAATTTTGGATCGATCGATGGTGATAACGCGGCGGCCCCGCGCTACACCGAATGTCGTATGAGCCGCATTGCTGCCGAGATTTTGCGAGATCTGGGTCGTAACATCGTGGCCCACCGACCAAATTACGACGGAACGACGCAAGAACCTGTGGTTCTGCCCAGCCGCATCCCCAACCTGCTCGTCAATGGCGCTACCGGAATCGCGGTCGGGATGGCCACGAATATGCCGCCGCATAACTTGGGAGAAGTCTGCAAGGCGCTGCTGAAACTACTCAATGACCCCGAGATAAAAGACTACCAACTGGTCGCCAAAGATGCGGTACAGGGACCAGATTTTCCGACGGGCGGGTTGTTAATCAACACCAAAGAAGAGCTGCGTGAGATCTACCGAACCGGTCATGGCACGCTCAAGATGCGCGGCACGACGGAGGAAGGTGAAAGTAGTGGCAAGAGCAAGACGCTTACAATCACTTCAATTCCATATGGTGTCAACAAAGCGAATTTGGTTGAGCGTATTGCCGACATCGTGATGAGTAGCAAAATGCCGCTGATCGAGGATGTCCGTGATCTATCGGCTGATGACATTCGCATCGACCTGCAACTAAAAAAGGACGCCGACGAAGGCAAGGTGCTGGCGTATCTTTTCAAACACACGCCTTTGCAATCGAACTTCAACGTCAACATGACGTGCTTGGTGCCTACGGAGAACCCCGAGGTCGGCCGGCCGGAACGGCTGGGATTGAAAGAGATCTTGTGGCACTTCCTGCACTTTCGTTTGGAAGTGGTCACCGCACGGCTTGAAAATGAGCTGGACGGCTTGCTACGCCGGATGCACATCCTAGAAGGTTTCATCCTGATCTTCGACGCTTTGGATGAAATTATCAAGATCATACGTCGGAGCGAAGGTAAGGCCGACGCTGCAGCGAAAATCATGAAACGCTTTCCGGCGGCCAAAGGAGGATTGGATGAAGAGCAAACCGACGCGATCCTTGAGCTAAAGCTGTACCGCCTGGCTCGCCTTGAGATCAACTTAATCCGCGATGAATTCAACGCGAAGAAAAAGCGTGCGAACCAGATCAAAAAACTGCTCAAGGAAGATACGCTGGATACCGTCAATAGCGGGCGATGGAAGATTGTCCGTGACGAGATCAATGAAGTTATCGAAAATTTCGCGAAGCGACCCGAGAGTGTTCGAAAGACGATTCTGGGTACTGTCGAACAAGAGCCGGAATACTCCGCAGAGGACTTCATTGTTGCCGAGGATTGCCACGTCCTTATTTCAACCGATGGTTGGATAAAACGGCAGAAGCAGATCGCGGATCCATCCAAGAGCCGAATGCGCGAGGGCGATAGTGTTCTGGCGGTTGTTGCAGGTTCAACTCGCTCGACCATCGGTTTGTTTAGCTCGCTCGGCGTCTGTTATACCGCTCGCATGATCGATATTCCGCCGTCTACCGGATATGGCGAACCGGTACAGAAACTGTTTAAGTTGAAGGATGGCGAGAAAATCGTGATGGCTGTGTCTTTTGACGAACGCGTCATTGGGGGCGTCATTGAAGAAGATCCGAAGCATCCCGACTATTGCCCCGAAGTTCACGGCCTGGCAGCCAGCAGCAGTGGATTCGCGCTGCGTTTTTGTCTCGCTCCGTTTGCTGAGGCGTCGACGCGTAGCGGGCGACGATTCGCGCGGGTCTCACCGGGAGCCGAGATTGTCTCAGTTGCAACCATTAGCGGTGCTGAAACCATACTGGCAATCTCGCAGGCATGTCGAGCGATGGTTTGCGCGGCCGATGAGATAAACTATCTCTCCGGTGCAGGTAAGGGAGTGATGCTGATCAAACTGGCTGGCACCGACCGATTGCTAGGATTTAAGGCCAGCGAAGGTGACCGTGATTTACTTGTCGTGGAAACCAACCGCGGAGCCCGCAAGACCATTTCAACAGTCAAATATCGGACAACCTCACGGGGTGGACGTGGAACCGAGATTCAAAAGAATGGCAAGATCGCGCGAATTGTCGTTGATCCGCCGGCTGCCCCAAAACCGTTTGATGAAAGCTGACGTGTCGGATAAGCTGCCAAAGCGGCTGGAACCGCATCTAATCAGGTGAAGGAAATCCAGCTTGCCAAGACCACGGCTGGCTCCCGCTGCCATGTTGTTTTCGGCCATGACTTTCGCGGTTTCTGCAAGCGATTTCGATCGAGCGAAATTGGGACGCCGTCTTCGCAGGATTGCCGTTAGGCAGAAACTCCGATAGCCGTTTGGCGGAAACTCAGACATGCAAGAGGCATGCAAGATAATACAGGCATGCAAGATAAACAGGTAAGATTTCGGGGACTCACCGTTCTCGAGCACCCCTAGTTTTGAACAACCCGATCAACTTCCCGCAACAATTTAGTCTCTGACGCAGGACGAGACCCCCGAAAGGAATCAAGATGGCAACTGCCACAAAGTCATACGGTGCAGACGATATTGTGGCGTTGGAAGGGCTCGAGCCGGTTCGCAAACGTCCTGGTATGTACATCGGTGGCGTAGGGTCCGCCGGTCTGCACCATCTGATTTGGGAAATTCTTGATAACTCAGTCGATGAGGCCATGAATGGCCATGCGACCGAGATCACGCTGACTCTGCACAAAGACGGTCGAACCATCACGGTATCAGACAATGGCCGCGGAATTCCCGTCGAGAAGCACTCCAAGACCAAGAAGAGTGCCCTGGAAATGGTGCTGACCGTTCTGCACGCCGGCGGCAAATTCGAAGGCAAGAACTACAAGACCTCCGGTGGATTGCATGGTGTCGGAGCCTCTGCCGTCAACGCACTCTCAAAGCAATTAAGCGCCGTGGTTCGTCGCGATGGTGCTCAGTACAAGATGGAGTTTGCTCAGGGGCGGCCAACCAGCAAGTTGCAGAAGGCAAAAGGCAGCTTTCGCGGATCCGGGACGACCATCACCTTTACACCTGATCCGACGATATTTCCAAAAACGGAGTTTAACGCCGATACGATACGTGGCCGCCTGGAAGTCACGAGCTTTCTGCACAAAGGTGTGAACGTCAAGTTCGTTGATGAAGTAAACGGCACCAAAGCTGTGTTCTTTCACGAAAATGGCATCATCGATTACTTGGAACAAGTCATAAAACAACGGACTGCCAAGGAGATTCATGAATCGGCATTCACGGCCAATCGTGACGGTGATGAACGTATCGAGATCGCGCTCAAGTGGACCGAATCGACCGACGAACATGTGCGTAGCTATGTAAACGGCATTCCAACGGCGGCCGGTGGAACGCACGAAAACGGATTTCGTGCGGGACTTGGCAAGGCGATTCGGAATTACTTCGATACGCACAAATTATTGCCGCGGGGTGTCAAGATCACTCACGAAGATATCCGAGAAGGAGTCGTGGCGATCGTATCGGTCTTCATCGGTGACCCTCAGTTTCAAGGTCAAACTAAGGACAAGCTGAACAATCCAGAAGCGCAATCTATCGTTGATAGCACGATCCGGGCCTCTCTTGAACAGTGGCTGAACAACAATCGTAGCGTTGCGGAATCGGTCGTTGCACGAATCATCGCTGCCGCAAGAGCTCGCGCGGCCTCTCGGGCAGCGTCAGAGAGTGTCTCGCGAAAGACCAGCACATCGCGCGGTGCCATGCTCCCCGGAAAGCTAAGCGATTGCCTGTCAGCTGGTCGCGGCAACTCAGAGCTGTTCATCGTCGAAGGTGATTCGGCCGGTGGCAGTGCGAAACAGGGACGCGATCGCAATCATCAGGCAATTCTGCCGCTCAAGGGAAAGGTACTAAATGCTGAAAGTGCGACCCTGAAGAAGATTCTAGAAAACAAAGAACTGCAGGATATGGTGACTGCCATCGGTTGTGGTATCGGCAAGAATTTTGATGCGACCAAGATTCGCTACGATCGCATCATCCTGCTGGCAGATGCGGATTCGGACGGGCACCACATCACCACTTTGCTGCTGACTTTCTTCTACCGTCATATGCCCGGTCTAATTTCCGATGGCCGCATCTATATCGCTGTTCCACCGTTATTCAAAATCGTCATTGGAAAAG
Source organism: Planctomycetaceae bacterium (assembly GCA_003501565.1). GTDB lineage: Bacteria > Planctomycetota > Planctomycetia > Pirellulales > Pirellulaceae > Aureliella. Next base: position 9,071 of record DNPC01000056.1, read on the forward strand.
AGACACATTGGGCGGCCGATGAAGCCGACCGAGAGCGTATTTTGTCCGACGCAGACAAACGTTCAAAGCCCGAGATTACTCGATTCAAAGGGCTCGGCGAAATGATGCCCAAAACGCTGTGGGATACGACGCTCAATCCCGCAACGCGGCGGCTACTCCGCGTCGAAGTCGACGACCAACTTGAGACAGATCGTATCGTTAGCGATTTGATGGGACGCGATGCATCTGCTAGATTCCGCTTCATCATGGAACGTGCCGAAGACGCTGAGGAGTTGGATGTCTAGGCCGAAGTGCGAACCCAGCGGGATGTAACTGTGCGGCTTGGGTTAGCGTTTTCATAGGAAAAGGATTCGCGTCGCGCAAGAATGCTCTGAACTTGTCAGTTGATGAATTCGATGAATCTAGACGGCAGCAAAGTTCGACCGCAGTTACGGCATTGCAAATGCTCTATGCGTTTCGCCGCAAATATTCAGTAGCAATGTAAGATGACTCATCCAGAACAAGACACTGAACTACCCGAAGATCCGGATCTGCAGACGGCCGTGCAGACCACGGAGCCGGTTTCGAACGAGGCGGCAGTGGAAAACGCCCTGCCGGAGCCCAAGCTGCAGGCGAGCGAAGAAGATCTGGAGAATCGATCAGTCTTAGTCTTGGAGGATGATCCGGTGCAGGTCAAGTTGCTATGTAAGCACCTAGAGAGCCTGCAAATGCGTGTCACGCATGTCGATACGATCGCCCGAGCCAAGGCTGCGCTGGAGAGCGAAATCCCAAACTTGGCGATTTTTGATGTTCGGTTACCCGATGGTTCCGGGCTTGAGTTGTGTCAAGAACTCGACGCCCAACCCCGATTTGCCGATTTACCGATCATCGTCCTAAGCAGCATGACAAGCGACGACATGGTGCGTCGTTCACGCGCCTCGGGTGCACGTTACTTTCTCGGCAAGCCCTATGACCCGAACATTCTCTTGCTACTAATTCGCCAGTTGATTGGCGAGGGCTAATTGAAAAAAGGGAAATAGCCGCGACTTGCTTGCGACTCTTGTTGGGGCAAGTTAAGTCAACCATTGGTTTCTGCCAGCACACGTTTGATCAACGCTGCCGGGATTCCGATGGGAAGGATAACTACTTTCCCGAACCGGTGCCGCACTTCTTCCATCGCCATAGCTGGCTTGCGAGCAACGAACGAAAGCGTTGTATCAGCCGCGAACGCAACTCCGGCCACATCGCCCGTTTCACTGTCCACACCAGTCGGAACGTCAATTGCGATTCTGTTCGCTGACGAAGCATTAGCAGACTGGATCAAGCGATCAAAAGGAGCCCGAGGTGCTCCGGTTGCACCGGTACCAAGCAGGCAGTCGAGTATCACAGTTGACGTTGCCAAACGTTGCTCGACTGTGACTAGGTCGGCGGGCGGGATCGTTGCAAAGTGTTCATCTTGGCAAGTCAACACGTTGTAGTTGTGTTGCGCGTCAGGTGAAAGTTTTTGTGGATCCGCAGCAACCCAAACGTGGCAGTTCCAACCGCGCACCCGCAGGTGTCTGGCGATGGCCAGACCGTCACCACCGTTGTTTCCACGGCCACACAGGATAGTGATATCTCCTGGCGAACGGTCTTTCTCGGAAACGTGGGCTTCCATCCATTCGACACACCCCAACGCCGCGTTCTCCATTAAGACGAGGGAATTCATGCCGTATTGCGACACGGCTATTTGGTCGATCTGCCGGATCGCCTTGGTTGAAAGGACTTGTCTTGATAGTAGGTCGTTGGTAGCACTTTTCATTCGAAATCAATCCAATTTGTTGCTAAGAATCACCGGTGGCAGCTATGCCCAAGTCGTTGTTGGTTGACGCAATGTGCAGGGCTAACAAACTACCTCAGCGACTTTGGCGAGTCCTTTTTTGATCTGTGCCGGCGCTACGCAGGCAAAGCCGAACACCAAACCTTTCAGGCGATCCTTAGTCGGTGTGGAGGGGTGATAGTATTCAGACAATGCCCTGGCTGTGATTCCTGCTTGGCCTAGTTCGCGTACGATTCGAACGTCAGACTTCTTGCTCTTTAGAAGCGCTGCGCAGTGCAGGCCCGCCTGGCTTCCAATGATGGTCAAGCGGTCGGACAGTAGTGATCGGACTCCTTCGACAAACGCTAGTCGGCGCTGGGCGTGAATCCGGCGCATCCTCCGCAGGTGACGACCGAAGTGGCCTTCGCGAATGAACTCACTTAGAACAAGCTGGTCAATCTGCGAACCCGGGCGAGAGGCCAATCGCAGCGCGTTTTCGAATACTTCGACCAATTGAGGAGGTACGATCACATACCCGAGCCCCAAAGCGGGAAAGACGACTTTGCTAAAGCTACCCACGTAGATGACTCGACCGCTCGCGTCAAGGCCTTGCATCGCGGGAATGGGTTGCTGACCGTAACGATATTCGCTGTCATAGTCATCTTCGAGAATCCAAGCCTTTGAATCGGAGGCCCAGGCAAGCAATTCGAGTCTTCGCTCAATTGGCATGGTTGCACCGATTGGATATTGATGCGACGGCGTCACGTAGGCTAGCTTCGCCTGCGGTGTAAGTGCGGTGCCCGCCGAGACGCAGGCCCCGTGTTCGTCGACGGGCATGCAAACAATTCGCCCTGCCGCTTTCTCAATAGCATCGCGGGCGCTAACGTAGCCCGGGTTCTCGAACAGAACTCGGTCGCCGGGCGAGACTAGCAGACGCGATACAAGATCAACACCCTGTTGGGTTCCGCCCACGATCATCACTTGTCTTGGCTCACACCTGACACCACGATGCCGTTGCAGATAGGACGCGATCGACCTGCGAAGCGGAAGTTGGCCAGCGGGTTCACCGTAGGTCAAGTCGACAGGTCTCACGCGCTTCCACACACCACGAACGATCTTTGACCAAACGTCCATCGGAAAGGCATCTGTAGCCGGCTCTCCCGGGCAGAATGCTTCAGGAGCAGCGGTGTCTGCATTCACTTTGTCGATCGACATCAATTCCGCACCGAAATCACTCACTTCGCTGGTTCTCAGAACGTTACGTGATTCGGCTGGGTTGTCTTGCGACTCATTCGCTCCCGGTGGTGTCCAAGGTACGCTTGCGCATAAGCATTCTTCACTCATTTCATCGGATACGAACGTGCCGCTTCCGCGCACGCTGTGCAGATAGCCTTCCGCGACCAACCGGTCGATGGCAGCAACCACGGTTGTGCGAGAAACTCCCCATTGCTGCGTCAAATCACGCGACGATGGCAATCGCACACCAGGTTTTAACTTGCCCGCTAAGATCGATTGACGTATCGATTCGTAAATCTGTTGAAACAGGGCTTCGCGGCGTCGCCCATCCAGACGCACGAATTCCAATTCGGTAGACGGCATGCCCACTAAATTCAAGCTCCAGGTTGTTTGCGGTCTTTCGAGACGGAAACCGAGTGAAATTGATATCGGGAAGTGGACTGGTGGATTTATCTGAAATTGGATATTTCCGCCAATCCAGTTGTGAGCATAATTGAGCCACACGAAGTGGGCAAGTCAGCGCGAACCCAATCTGCTCGGGCTGTTGTCAGTGAGTTGAAGACAAAGCTGCAGCACAAAGACCTTCCTACAAAGCTGTCCTAACAAGCACCTTACGAATTCGCCCAAAGATGCGGAGCTGGATGTTTACATCGGCGACCGCGTTTCACTGCTCGAAACTTAGCACGGGTATTGATATGAAGCACCACCAGAGAAGCCAAGAGACGCTCAGCGTACACGCCGGAAAAGATGACCGAAGTATTGGAGTCGTCAACGCGATTGAACCGTCCTCGGCATTCCACTATTTCGACGAACAAACGCAGCTTTATCCGCGGTATTTCAATACGCCCAACCAGCGAATCGTAGCGGAGCAACTTGCTCAGCTGGAGGGCGCTGAAGCGAGCTTGGTCTTCGCATCGGGGATGGCTGCAATCAGCACCACGCTCCTGTCGCTGCTCGCTCCGGGAGACCATATCGTGCTTCAGGAGGCGCTCTATGGCGGAACGGACGCATTAGTGCGAAGAGAATTTGACGCGTTGGGTATTGAGTACACCTTTACCGACTGCAACGAACGAGAACTACTGGCTGCAACGAAACCCAACACCAAAGTTATCTATGCGGAGACGCCGGCAAATCCGTTGCTTGAAATCGTGGACTTGCAGGCACTGGCCGAAGGTGCCAGGCGAAAGCAAATCATAACGGTAGTCGACAACACTTTCGCAACGCCGATCTGCCAAACCCCTATTCGGTCTGGAATTGACATCGTCTTGCACAGCGGTACGAAGTATTTGAGTGGGCACAGCGATTTGAGTTTTGGTGCCGCTTGTACTTCCGAATTGTTGTACAAGCGAATTTTGGACAAGGCGGTGTTGCATGGCGGAAATGTCAATGCACTCACCTGTTATCTCATCGAACGGAGCATCAAGACTCTGGCAGTACGTGTGCAGCGACAATGTGAAAACGCGACTCAGATCGCTCACGCTCTTTCGGAGATGGACAGCGTCGAGAAGGTTTATTACCCCGGATTGAAACGGCACCCCGGCTACGAAATAGCTGCTAGCCAGATGTCGCAATTTGGCGGAATGTTGTCATTCACTTTGGCGGAAGGTCTGTCATCGCAGGACTTCTTGCAAGCACTTGAATTGATCACGCCGGCGATGAGTCTTGGTGGCGTTGAGTCTACGGTGACCGTGCCAGCGCTAACGTCGCACAAGGCTATGCCCGACGAGCAACGCCGCGAGCTTGGAATTCATGAAGGACTCGTCCGGCTTTCGGTGGGAATCGAAAATGTAAGCGAACTGTTGGCCGACATAACACAAGCAATTGACCGCACACGTAGTGGCAGTGTTCCAAAACGCAGGGTTCAAGTCTTTGACGCACTTTGAACAGACCACAAAACAACTTCAATCACGTGAAAATGGGAGAGACTCTATGGGATCAGCGGTTTCGAGAGTGGCGGCTGCGCCTTCGGCAGAGGCTGAGCGGCACTTTGAAGGTCGACTTAGTTTTGAAACGGATTGTTGGGACGTGAATCACGCAATCACGAACGGCAAGCAGGATTTTGTGTTGCTGGACGTTCGCAGCCAAGACTGCTTCGACAAGGGACATGTGCCAACTGCTGAGTCGTTGCCGAATTGGAATATCAACGAAAAGAACCTGGAGCGATATCCAGCCGACACGCTGTTCGTCGTCTATTGCGCTGGTCCGCACTGTAACGGAGCGAACAAAGCAGCTCTGGCTTTGGCAAAACTAAATCGCCCGGTAAAAGAGATGATTGGCGGCGCCATCGGCTGGCTGGATGAAGGTTTTGAACTGGTGACCGACACCGCCCAATAGCAGGCCAGAGTGTGCAAACCAGAACTACGCCGCAAGGACCTTATTTCAATGACTCAGACAGATTTCCCGCAGACAGACCGAAATCGCGTCAGGCGATCACCTGCTCGTGGCGTGTACGACAAAGCGGCCGTGCATCGCATCCTGGACGCTTCTTTGATAGGCCACGTAGGTTTCGCCGCTCGGGCTGAGAATTCAGATGTGGCCGAACAAGCAAGCTCGCCGTGCGTCATTCCCATGCTGCTGGTTCGCCACGGGGATGACCTGCTTTTTCATGGAGCTCGTACCAGTCGACTGATCCAGGTGCTTTCGAGTGGCGCGGAGATCTGTGTTTCGGTAGCGATTGTTGACGGCCTTGTTTTGGCGAAGTCCATTTTCCACCACTCACTAAACTATCGATCCGTGGTGGTTTATGGCCGTGGTCGTGAAGTCACCGACACCCGCGAAGTTGAGGCGGCCTTCAAGGCAATCTCCGATAAGACTATGCGTGGTCGATGGGAGGATGCGCGAAAACCATCGGCGAAAGAGAAGAAGAGCACGACCGTGGTCGCCGTCAATATCGAGTCGGCGAGCGCGAAAGTGCGCAGTGGCGATCCGGTTGATGACCCCGAAGATCAAAGTCTTCCGGTGTGGTCAGGTGTTATTCCTGTGGCGACTCATGCGGGCAATGCTGTTGCGGATCGACACACGAGCGAAGCTCGTTTGCAACTGCCCGAGTACGTAAACGAATATCTAGAACAAGCCGGACACTGAATGAATTCTTGCAGTGCACGCTCGCCAAACTGCGAAGGATCAGCTGAATAAATACCGACACGCTGCTGTTGCCGGACCTAGTCAGAATCGGCGTCTGGATTGGGTGGTTCGTAGTTGAACTCTTGCCATTTGACGGCGTGGTCCATCGGCTCGATTCTTAGCACCGTTTCACCGTTTTGGAATAGCCGCACCGTGCCTGTCGATTGACTGACGACAATCCCAATCGCCTTGGTGATTTGAGAGATGCCCGCTGCTGCCCAGTGTCTCGAGCCCAAGCCTTTGGACAACGTCAGGTCAGCGTGGGAGACCTCCAAGATTTGACGGCTCCGTTCCACGTATCCCTCTGGTGAAACCACAAAGGCTCCGTCCATCTGAGCGATCTCTTTGAGGTCCTCGCGGACTTTGGGATCTGACAGATTCCGTACCTCCCGCTTGTAGCCCTTCATAGGGTCAAAGCCGGAATCCTTACAATGCTGGAGGACCTTGCGCGTGTCGCCCACCACAAAAATTGTCCCAACCTTCTTACCTTCGCGGCCCTCCTGTCCGATTTGGCCGGCTAAGTCGATGACTGTTTTCAAGCTCTTAAGCGGAACGCTGCTTTCTAGACGCTGCAGGTCTCGAGTCGTCAACCGTTTCAGGCGGTCGTCGAGTCGTATGTGGCTGATCGAGTCGATCTTCTGATGCTCGAAACCGCTGTACAGTGCGATCACATCGCCATTACTCTTGAGAAAGCCATCCGCGACGGCTTCAAGAAGTGCGTGTTGGAGGCGTTCGAGGAGAGGTGATTGCTCTTTGTTGAGCGGAAGCGGCAAAAGGCCGGCCGCTTCGGCGCCCTCGAGATCCTCTTCCAAGTCGGTCGCAACGATGACCTGTTCAACGCTTTCGGGAATGGTTTGGCGGAGCTTTTCCCAGTCCGTCGATCCCGCGAGCAGGACCAGCAACGCGTCGGCACCTGTTTGGAGGACCAGCGCACCGCCGTTTTCCAGCATCGTAGTGAACTGTTTTGTCCAACGTTGAACTGGCATGGCCCTCGCCAAGTATTGTGGCCGCAAGAACGTCGCGAAGGGCTAATCCTCTCGCACCCTTCAGCCGGTCTTGCCTCTTCGTTGCAGAGCTCGAGTGTGAATAACCAAGGCAACCCGAGAGATTGGGCGCCGCTACCCGATCCGTTGTTGAGTGTAGCCAAGCGACTCTAGCGCGACAATCGTAGCCCATCGACTCATTTCAGAATTCACCCGAATATCAATAGGAAGTGCACGCCCGCGGAAGTGAACCGGTGGAACTGAATCCCGACGAACTGAATCCCGACGAACTGAATCCCGACGAAGTGAACCCCGACAAGGTAAATCCGAGAAACTGGTCAGCGCAGATGGTTGAATCGGTGGGCAGCCAATTCACAGACCTCGCCAAAAAACTTCGGCTATCGCTGATTCGCGGGTGTGCTGGCAATGTACTCGGTCATCTGCCCCACTTCAGCACCAAACACGCGTTGGTTGTACAGAGCCATTGCACGCAGAGCGTGGCCACGTGGTCCAATTGGCCAATCGTGAGTAGGATTTCGACCAACTGAATTGATCAGGAACTCAACCGAAAGCTGAATTCGAGGATTGCGAAGACTGTCTTCGGGCAAGGCATAGATGAGCCATTCCAAAATGTGCCCCGTCGTTTGGACTTTTCGTTCGACGTCGCGTTCCATGCCTCGGCCCTCGAACCACTCCGTCGAAAAGCTGCCATCTGGGTTCTGCAAAGTAAAGGCGTAACGAATGTAGTCCTTCAGGAATATCTCCGCCCGCTGCCAATGGCCTGTGATTGGCAAGCCATCACGCTGCCGCTGCAAAAGAGCGTAAGTCAGCCCCATCAGACGGTGAGTACCGCCGCACGCAGCACCCTGGATCGGCTGTGCGAGCTCTTCTTTCACCATCTTTTCAAGGTTCCAAATTCGGCCTCGATTATCGCGCCAGCGACTGTCGCCAGGTAAATAGTGAGCAAGACCGATTAGTTTGAACGTCAATTCCGAACGTTCGCGGCACGTTGCCATTTCGTAGCGGATAAGGTCTTCTACCTTGTAGCTGCGGTTGCCTATCTTGAGTGGATAGTCGCGGCTGACATGGCTTTGAGCGAGAATTGCTAAGAACTGCCCTTCGTGGCCTTGGACGCCTGGACCAAGATTGGTTCGAAAACCACTGCGCGTTGGCTGAAACATGCGTTGCTTAGCACATACGCCGTTGAAGCACATCCAGCCAATTGCATTCACCCGACGTCGACCGGCTATGACTTCTGTTTCGACACCGAACGGCAGAGCCGCGTGCATAAGTGCCCAGGGGCCGCGGCGAACTACGTTTTCGGGGTGCGTCAAGAAATAGTTCAGGCAGCGGTTGATACCGTCACGAATTTCCAATTCACGGCTAGTGAACTGCTCTTCAACAAGCTCAGGGCTGTTGCTTGGTGTTCTCGAGGAAGAGATCTCGCGTTCATCCGTTCGTTTGGCACGTGGCGCGTCGTACGGGTGTTCAGTTTCCTCGAGAGGGATATCGTCCAAGTGCATCTCAGTCGCCGCAGCAGGACCGTCCGGCGAGCCTGGGCATTCGCCGTCAGACTCCTTCGTAGCTTGGCTGTTCTTACCGTCGGTCTCAATTGCGTCCAAGTCGATGATTTCAATCGCATCGGAATTCGCGTCGTCGGATCCTGAGTCTTGTTTCTCTGCAGCTAACCGATCAACTGGTTCCTCCTTCGATGAGTGACCACTGTCGAGCGATAAGACATCCTCGTCCAACGCCTGGATTGGCGTTCGCTGTATCTTGGCAGGGCCCAGTTTTCGGACTCCAGAACCCGGAGGCAGTGGAGCCGGTTCCGCTGCCCTTGTGCCGACCCGCGACGTTTGCACACGCGCAGTCTTCAGCGGTGGTTCTGTGTTTGGAGAAACAGACTCGATGTCCGGAGTGATAGGATCCGCAATCGGCTGCATGGCGGGAGCAAGAGCCTTGCGATCGGCAGGCTTGGCTGTTTTCTGCTGTGTTTGCTGACGCTGTGCTGTTGGCCGGTCGTTTGATTTCGAACGGTTGCGTCGCTGTAGGAATCGCCGGGACGGCACCGTGACCGGTTGGGCTTCCACTTTGGTGGAGTCCCCAGCGCCTTGCAGTTGCTGCGGCTCGCTGCGAGCTACTTCGCGGTTGGTGTCATCCGCAGGCTTTGAGCCATCTGCTAGCCGCGTTCCTGGCCCGGGCTGGGGTGCGGGTGCATCAACGGGTTTTGCTAGCAGCGTCCAGCGTTGTGTCTTCTTTGCAGTCACCGCTTCGGCGACTCCGTCAATTTCTGAGGCGCCTGCAGCCGTGCTCCCAGGCTTACTTTCCTGGGATAGTTCTGCCGCTCCGTTGCCGTTTTTCTCAGACGCTTTAGTCCCCTCCGAGCCTTTTGCAGGCAAGCTGGGTTCAAGCATCAACCGAATCGAAACGGTACCGTCATTGCCCGCTGGTTTTTCATCACACAACGCTGTTGCGCAAGTACCTAGCCCTATCGAAAGAGCAAGCAAGAACTTTTGCCGAAAGCGACTCAGGTGGCTTCGATCGGAGTGCAGCATAGCCAATGGTGGATCTTAATCTGCGGGTAGTCGTTTGATGCGGCGCTGATGCTAGCATTTGGCAGTCAGTGCGCTTTTGAGGGCAGGCTAGAAGATTTACTCGGCAATCGATCTGTGGTGTCTACAGTGGATGCGGCGAAGTTGCTAATTGAGGCCCCAAGCCAAACGGCGGCCGTTCGGTATTCCGCAAACCAGTCGAGTCTCTTGCAGTAGAGGTCTGTTGCGGGCTAGTTGGCAGTAAAGTGAAATCAGGGAATCCAGAGAGTTCGGAGAGTTCAGAGAGCTGCCGTAGAAAGGATTCAACGTGCCGTTGTTAATCGTCTGGCTCTGCTCCATCTTTGATGACAAAACGAGCGTTCAGGCGAGCAACCTCGACGGCTAAGCCTGCGCCCTGGACACTTGCAAGCACTTGTGAGAAATCCTTGTACGCCGCGGGCGCTTCGTCCTTCGGGTAGCGTGCGCAATTGCTGAGGATATCCGCAGCGGCAAATTCGGCATCGATGAAGTCTTGGTCGAGTTGCAGCTTGGCTTTGCGACGTGACATTTGGCGGCCCGCACCATGATTGACGCTAAACGCACTTCGCGCAGCACCGGGCAACGCAACCATGACAGAAGATCCATCGCGCGGATTGCCAGGCAGGAGGATAGGATGCCCGGTGTCTGCAAACGGGGTTTTGGTTAATTCAGGGTGACCTGCCGGAAACGCCCGGGTTGCACCTTTGCGATGCACCCACTCGGCACGCCCCTCGATCATTTCGCGTCGAGCGATATTGTGGCTGATGAAATACACCAGCTGGCCTTGCGTGCCCGGTATGACCTGTTGAAAGGCTTCGAGTACCAATTGATTGATTAGCAAGTGATTGACGGTTGCGAAATTGGCGCCCATCGCCATGTCACTGAGATAGCAGTCAGCTGCGTCGGAACCGAGCGGCGCGTACACGAGATCTTGGTCACCGGCCGGAAACGCCAAGCCAGACTTGCGGAAATGACTCTTAAGCGTTGAAAACTGCCGAGTCGCTAACGTGTGGCCAAAGCCCCGGGACCCGCAGTGTGAGAGGAATGCTACGCAACCGTCGCGCAATCCGAAGCTTTGCGCCGTTTGGCGTAGTTCCGCGTTCGGCGATAGTTTGACCGTCTCACATTCGCCGAAATGATTCCCACCGCCCAGTGAACCGAGCTGTGAGGCTTGCATCGCGAAACGCTCGAGCTTCCGATTTTCCAGCATCGCATCGAGTCGGGCTTCTAGCGTTTCAAAGCTTCCGTCCGCGGCCGTGTGGGCGGCGTCTTCACAGCGTTCTGCCCAAGCTTTTGGAATACCGAGTTTCTTGAGGACTTGTTTGCTTGCACCTCGCGTCGCTGCCGCAAAGCCGAGACGCGTATCGATACGCCGCGCTTTCGGAGCAGATCTTTGGCCTCGCCCCGTTCCCGTCGGAATCCGGGCACATATCGCCTTAATCAGTTGTTTACGAATCTTGCGATCGTCAATCTCCGAAGCTGGGATGTTTGTTTGCAGCAGACTCATCGAACACTTGATATCGACACCTACCGGCCCTGGATAAATGTGCGTTGGAGAAGTCATCACGCAACCAACAGGGGCACCGTAGCCGACATGTGCATCGGGGTTGACAACAACGTTAGTTACCCCCGGAGCTAGGCGTGCATTGATGGCCTGTTGGATGCAAGCATCGTCCAGTCCCGCTATGATTTCGTCGTTGCCAACCAACGTCACCGGGCGACTGGACGGATCTACATCCAGGGTACGTACACACTCCGATTCGCTGCGCATCGCCGTTAGGAATCCACCAGCGGCGTTTTCTAAGTTGATCATGACAGCGATCCTGATTGCTGGAACATAGGTGCGGATGACACCGGTGCCCGATACCAGGTCGTAATCCGGCTTGCCGGTGCGCTTAAGTGCCTTCTGCCGGCATCGGCTTAACTCGGCAATTTCGTTGGACACCAAGACTCTCACCAATGCATCAAGGTTCACGGCGTCTCCGAAAGCTAATCTTAACGCAGCCCAACCAAACGTCATAATCGGCATGCCTCTCTGCCCTCAGGCGCAATTCGCCCGATAGTTAGAGTGGATCGAACCCACCGTAACATCTGCAACTCAAGCCCCTCTCTCTGAAGAGACGCGGTCTTGCGACGCCTAGCGAATAAGGCTGGGAAGGATTCGCACCCACCATTTGTTCGGGCCGACGGATCGCTCGCATCATCAAGAACAACTCGAGGCATGTATGGAAGCGTGGTTGACGGACTGGCGAATTGATAGCCTTGATAACTCCGGGAAACGCTGCCTGTGTTCACCAGCTCAGTCGTCTGAGCGGTTTACGCACTTTGGCAAACTGTTCCGCGGATCCACTCGTCATCCAAGCTACGAATCGTTCTGCCGAAGTGCCACGCTTTCACTACAGATTAATGCTGCGGAGATTCCCTCGCCGATCGGTGGACGGCTCGAGTCGGGGAGTCCGATTCTGGTCTACGAGCGACTGAGTGCGATTCGATTGGATGAATGGCTCACCTTGGACGCGGCTCCACAACCAATCTTTCGTCGAGTAGCCGTTGCGACTCAGTTAATTGCAGCGGTCGGAAAGATACATCAAGCAGGATACGTCCATAACGCACTAACCAGCGAACATATTCTCTTGCTTCCTGATGACAGTCTACGTCTGGTCGGCTGGGGGAGCTGCGAGGTAGTAGGTGAGGTCGCGGCCAGCGAAGAAGGCCTTGCGGCAAGACGCCCCGGCGAGGCCAAAATGAGTTCGGGCGGTTTTGTGCGTCAGAATCGGCATGAGGCGTGTACCTCCCGCGATATCGAGTCACTGGCTTATGTGTTGGCTCAACTACTTGGCAACGCTTTCTTGGAATCGCGGCTCGCCGAAGGTTTACTTTGCGATAACACCGAGCATCGTCTTACGTCCGCAGAGCTCCACCGTGTGCTTACTGCATTCCAAGCTCAGCTTCACACCGGCGGTTGGACAAGAGCCGCCTAGTAGCATGTTTTGCCTCCTCTAGCGAAGTTTCGTTCATAGCCGTAGTCTGTAGGCCGTAACAAGCAAGGGCGTGCAGCGAAAACACACTCTTGCACGTTAGATCTCGATGGGTTTTATACTCTGCTTTGGTCTTAGTCACCTTGCGCAGTTACGGCATTCGCGACACCGATGAATTGTCTTGCGGCATCTCGTTACCCGATATCCCACCTCTCTCCCCGCCGTAA
>DNPC01000314.1 GCA_003501565.1 Planctomycetaceae bacterium
GTGAAACAGAATTGTGAATTCTCGAGCCGCGATGTCTAAACGGATCAACGGCTTGCCGCCCCACTGAATGTGTGGGACTAGCACGAAGATTACCATTAGCACATACGCAACCGCGCGTCGGCGGTGCCACCACTTACCTTGGGAAAGCCATGGCCTTAGCCAGCGCCGGCGGCCATCCTTTTCGAGCGTGCTAAGTACATGCTCAGGAGCCTCAAGCAACGGACCATTGTCCGCCGAAGAAGAATTGCCCGAGGTAAGCACGGGCGCGTGACTTAGCGAATTGCTACAGCCTTCAGTCGTATTACTACCGCCACAACTTGGACGACAGCCAGTACAAGCTCCCGCGATGGGTAGGTTCGGCGCGTCAGGATGCGCAGACATATGCTCGATTAACCTTCAGTGGGTTGTTCTTCCACGTCACTCTTAGGCGGTGCCACGTACTCAGGCCAAGGATCGATCGCCGTACCTTCGGCCGCTTTGCCAGGCAAGTTCTGGCCACGCAAAGAAGCGACGTATGCAGAAACCAAGACGATCTCGTTGGGATGCAACCTCGACTCCCAGGCTGGCATTGCACCCTTGCCCGCGCCCTTGTTCAAAACCCGAGCGATATCTTCCAGGTTTCGGATATTCTTGAACGCTTCGTCAGTCAGATTCGGCCCAACTTTGCCTTCACCATCGCGTCCATGGCAAGAGATACAGTTTGCTTGAAAAACGACTTTGCCAACCTTCAACCAACTCTCTTCGTGAATGTACTTGTTGATTGTGGCTTCATCAGCTGTCAAATCACCAATGACTGCAAACTGCAAACGTGTATTGGCGGCCAATTCTGCATCATACTGTTCGGCGATCGAACGCCCGGGCGCACCGATATGAAAGTACAACGCGTAAAATACGCTAAAAACGATGGTCGCAACAAACATCCACTTCCACCATCCCGGAAGCGGATTGTCGAACTCTTGAATGCCATCGTAGTCGTGCGAGGTCAGCTCGGGCTGCCCGCTGCCGGAGGTTGTTGAACTACTCATCGCGCGGTGTCTCCACATTGTCGCTAAGAGGTATCGAAGCGAAAGCGTCAGCCGACTTTCGACTCAGCCGCATCGATCCATAAACGATGCCGACAAAGGAAACGACAAACAGTAGCAACGCCGCTGTCGCGCAGTTGGAATAGTCCAACGCGCTGACCAGGTCTTTTACCATGGCTGGTGTTCCAGGTTATTGTTAGAGTTTCAATATTGATTGTGTTTTAAGCGACCCAAGTCGCAACTCGACGATGGGCATTTCCGACAAAACGGGTCGGCGGCGGGCACGGCCACTAATTCGACATGGCAATTTCTTCGGCTGCCTCGGCGGTTTCCGCATCCACTTCCTCACCCGCATCTGCAGCGGCTTCGTCATCCTCCGTTCGGAAGTAGTCGGTTCCGAGTCGTTGCAGGTAGGCGATTAATGCAATGGCTTTCTTTTCTTGGACGTTCGCTGGACCACCTTGCGAGACGATTTCGGCCGCAACGCGCTCAGCTTGTTTGTACGCCATCTCCTCTGCATTGGTGAGCTCTTCGTCGTAGGGGGCACCCAGCTGGTGCGCCGTATTGACCAAAGCCGGTATGCCGGAAAACCTCAAATCCGCCTCAAGCAAGTGGCTGTATTCAGGCATCACCGACCCCTCCGAGACCGAAGCAGGATCTTCAAAGTGCGTCCAGTGCCAGAAACTACTTTGACGCCCACCTTCACGTGCAAGATCAAGTCCAATGCGTCGACTGCCCCACTGGAACGGTCGGTCATAAATGAACTCGCCAGGCTTACTGTATTCGCCGTAACGCTTTGTTTCAGCGACCATTGGTCGGATCTGTTGCGAATGGCAATTGTAGCAGCCCTCGGAGATGTAAATCTCGCGCCCTGCTAGCTCGAGCGGCGTGTAGGGCTCGACCGTCGCAATCGTGGGAACATTGCTCCGGATTAGGAACGTTGGCACCAATTCGAACAGCGTTGCTACCAGAACCGCTGCCGTGGTCAGGATCGTGAATTTGACAGGCAAACGCTCCCATTTTCGGTGCCAGTTCATCTTGGCGAAGATGTCCATCTTTTTGCCGAGCTCGAGTACAGGAGCATCGGCCAGCTCGGTGGTCGTAGCCGGCGTATCGTCTTGGTAGGTCTTACTCAGACGTCTGGCTGTGATTACTGGCACTTCGTAGGTGGCAGGGCGCGTCGTCCATGTCATAACCGCATTGATCGCGAGCATGACAACACCGCCAACGTATAGCAGCCCCCCTAAGATCCTTAACTGCCAAAGGGGAACAATTGACTGAATAGTTTCAATGAAATCTGGGTTTGCAAGAGCACCCGTCTCTGGGTCAATCTCTCGCCACATCAAGCCTTGCATCAAACCCGCAGCGTAAATCGGGATGATGTACAGCAAAATACCCAGCGTGCTGGTCCAAAAATGCAAGCTTACCATCCGGTCGCTCCACATCTTCGTCTGGAAAATGCGAGGGAGCAGCCAGTAAATCATGCCAAATGTCATGAATCCATTCCAACCCAACGCACCGGAGTGTACGTGAGCAATCGTCCAGTCCGTATAGTGGCTGAGAGCGTTGACACTCTTGATCGAAAGTAGTGGCCCCTCGAACGTGGCCATACCGTAAAACGTAACGCCGACGACGAAGAACTTCAGAATTGGATCTGCGGCCACCTTGTGCCACGCGCCGCGCAAAGTCAGCAGACCGTTGATCATCCCTCCCCAGCTAGGCATCCAGAGCATCAAACTAAACAGCATGCCTAGTGTGCTCGCCCACTCGGGAAGCGAAGTGTAGTGCAAGTGGTGCGGACCGGCCCAAATGTAAATGAACACTAACGACCAGAAGTGAATGATACTCAGTTTATAACTGAAGACCGGTCGGTCAGCCGCCTTGGGTAAGAAGTAGTACATCAGACCCAGAAAGGGTGTCGTGAGAAAGAACGCGACTGCGTTGTGGCCGTACCACCACTGCATAAACGCGTCCTGAACTCCCGCGTATACGGAATAGCTTTCTAACAGACCAAAAGGCAGCACCAAGTTGTTAAAGACGTGTAGCAATGCGACCGTCACGATCGTTGCAATGTAGAACCACAGCGCGACGTACATATGCCGCTCACGCCGATTGATCAACGTCATCAAGAAGTTGCCGCCGAACACGAATAGCCACACAACCGCAATCGCGATGTCGATCGGCCACTCAAGCTCCGCGTATTCTTTGCTTTGCGTAAACCCAAGTGGCAGCGTAATCGCTGCAGCAACAATAATTGCCTGCCAGCCCCAGAAATGGACATGACTCAGAAAGTCACTCCACATTCGTGCCTTACACAGTCGCTGGGTACTGTAGTAGATAGCAGCGAAAATCGCGTTTCCAGCGAAGGCAAAGATCGCAGCGTTGGTGTGCAGAGGACGCAAACGTCCGAAGGCGATCCACGGTGCCCCCGCCGTCATCCAGGGGTAGACCAAGATAACCGCGACGATCAAACCTACCAGCGTAGCGACAAAACCCCAGAGTATTGTCGCGGTAACAAACATCCGTACGATTTTGTCGTCGTACGAAAACGAATCCATCGTTGAATCTGTATCGGTAGCATGCCCCGACGCATCCATCGTAGCTGTTGACATTGATTCCTGTCGCTCTTTGTTGTTTCCGGCGCTCAGCTGGAGCAGTCCCGATAGTACTTGTGCCCGCAAAGGGCCTCAAAATGTGAGTAAGCCCCAGTTGCGAGTTCTAAGACAGGGCAAGCTTAGATGCGTACCCATCCTTAGGCGGGACGCTAAGCACAATGAGTGCCGTTCGCAGTAAAACTGACAAACTTTTTCGCCTACGCAGTCGTGTGAGCCACTTTGCCGCAGCCGTTGGCGATTTATGACCTTGAATACCGACCACAAATTGCCCAAATGGGCGCCAGCGGGATACCGCATAGCAAGCTGAAGCGCAGCCAGGCTGAACCAGCTGTGCGAATTGTCACGGAGTCAATAAAACGGACGAATTAGTCGCGCGCTTTTGCGACCAAAACCACGTTTGTTGGTGCGAATCGAATTGCCTTGCTGGCGACCGTATCTAGCCAAGCAACACGGAAAATACAGTGTTTGCTCAAGCAATTCGCTGTTCCTCGGGCGATTGCTTTATCACTACCGGCTGAGACTTCAGCGCTGTGCCGCGGTGTGCGTTGATACTCGCTGAAAGCGTGAGGCCTGAGACTGCGTAAACTTCGGAATAACCGGCAGGGTCTCGCTGGCCGGTCGATCCAGTAGTACGGGAACACGTAAAGCAGAACTACCGGCCGTATTGACTTCTAGTTTGGGGAGGTCTGGTTCGATAAGCAGGCTGTCGAAAAGCGGTGCTGGTGAATCCATGGATGGATTGGGCGCGCAGTTGGCCTCCGCCGAGTCGGAGATCTGCACACCGTGAGGCTTTGATGGCACATTTGTGTGCCACCTCCGCCACACGCCATGCGTAACATCGGCCCCAGATGCGAGACCGCCAAGACGCAATTCCGCCGAGGAACAGTGGCTTCGTGCCGTGCCTTGGATCGTGAATTTCAAACCAAACTGGCAGTCCCAAAAGACTCCGAGTTCATTGGCAAAAGGATACCAATTGATGCTTAAAAGACTTAGGTTGGCGGCCGCATTGCTAGCCGCCACTACGACCGGTAACGTTTACGCTTCAGACTTCGGCACTTACGAACGACAAGTGATCCCCACGGCAGTTGCGGCGAGTCCTAGCGACAAACCCGTCGAGGATCCGGCGGAAGAGCCGGCAGCTGAGGCTCCCGCAAGTCCCTACACAAGCATCATGGGCAGCTCGTTTAGCTGCGATTCATCAGGATGCGGCGCCGGGGCGTGCGACTCAGCCATGGGTTGTGATTCGCTATTTGGTGACAACTGCGGCGGATTGTTCGGATTTGGCATTATCAAGAAGTCCGATCGATGCTTCGACGACTTCATCAGCCCAATGACCAACCCGGTGTTCTTCGAAGACCCTCGCAGCTTGACTGAAGCTCGCGCGATCTTCATTAATCACAACTTGCCAGCGGCACTTGGCGGCAATTCGGTACAAGTTTACGCGCTGCAACTACGTGCTCGGTTGACCGATCGCCTTAGCTTGATCGCAACTAAGGATGGCTTTATCTACACGCAAAGCCCCGTTCTGGACAGCGGAACTGCGGACTTTGCCGCTGGATTGAAGTACAACCTCTACCGAGACGTTTGCAATGGCCGTTTGCTAAGCAGTGGTTTCACCTACGAAATCCCAAGCGGAACAAACCGATCGTTGCAGGGCAATGGTAACGGCGAATGGCACTTCTTTGTTACCGGTGCAACGCGCTTGGGAAGCAAGGGCCACTGGATAAGCGCCAGCGGCTTGCGTGAGCCCAACGACACCAACCTCGAAAACCGAATTTGGTACTGGTCAAATCACTTTGACCGCCAGATTGGTGACCGTCCAGTATATGCTTTTACGGAATTCAACTGGTTCAACTATTTGAGCAGCGGTAACGCTTTTGGCCCGGTTGAAGGCGGCGACCTGTTCAACTTGGGTGCTCAGAACGTCACCGGTAACGACTTGGTCACCCAGGCAGTGGGCACCAAATTCAAGCCACGCGGAAACATTGAAATGGGTCTCGCATACGAATTCCCACTCACCGCGCGGCAAGGACTGTTGGACGATCGACTTACTGCAGACATGATCTTCAGGTTCTAACACAGACGCGAACCTGCAAGACCTTACTCATAAAACAGCGCGTACTGCTTTAAGTACGCGTTGTTTTTTTATGTCCTCACTGTCCCGACTTTACAGAGCGTCCGCAATCCGCGAATTGTCGCGCGTGAACTCGCCGCCACTTCCCAATCAAGGATTTACCAGCGATCTGAATTCATGTTCGAAGCACTGGTTAGTTCAACACCAATCGGCCTGCGATCAACCAATCTCGCCGCGCAGGCGGGTTGCAAGCTCTCGAAGGTCTGTCTTTTTGTCTTCGGGTAAATCTCGCCAGTCGACATCGTGAATTGCCCCCCAGAGCGCATAAAGGAGGTTGACCGAAACTGAGTGCATGGTTCGGTCGCGTCGCGCCAACACGAGAATTCTCTCAAACGCAGCATCGGCTCCGATCGTTTTCAAGTCACCCAAATTGAGAACACCAACCTCACACAGTTTGCTCGCGGTAACCTGGCCTACGTTTCGAAGTTTCGCCACCGGCGTGCTATCATCAAGCATTGCTTGATCTTTCGTTCAGAAACAGGTATCGCCTGGACGCTCGGGCAACGACAATCTGTCTACAATATCCAGACTTGTGTCTCGTCTCTTGTTGCTCACTCCGTAAGGCAAAAATGAAGTCTACTTTTGTTTTCGTTGGCATCCTAGTCACACTGTTGTCCGCGAGAGCCGCTTCAGCAAGTGGTCCCGACCAACCCAATATCCTGTTCGTTATCGCGGATGACTGCACATTTCGTGACCTCGGATGCTACGGCGGACAAGCTCACACGCCAAACATCGACGGGCTTGCCGGCCAAGGCATGTTGTTTGAACGTTGCTTTCAGGCAGCACCAATGTGTTCGCCAACTCGTCACAACATCTACACAGGATTGTATCCGGTTCGTAGCGGCGCGTACCCAAATCATACTTTTGCGAAACGTGGGACTCAAAGTGTCGTTCAATACCTCCGCCCGCTAGGCTACCGTGTCGCTTTGTCCGGCAAAACACACATCAGCCCTCGCGAAGTGTTCCCCTTTGAGTATCTAAACAAAGGCAAGAACCCTGACATGAAAGCGATCGACGTTTTCATGGAAGAATGCAAGCAGGCCAACACGCCGTTTTGCTTGTTCGCCTGCTCCAACGAACCGCATACGCCTTGGGACAAGGGGGACCCAACGCGATATCCGCCTAGTGAAGTTAAACTGCCTAGCTACATCGCAGACACGCAGACAGTGCGGGAAGAGTTCTCCCGCTATCTCGCTGAAATCACCTACTACGATGATCAAGTCGGACAGCTTCTCGAACTTCTTGAGAAACACGATGTTGCCGACGACACCCTGGTGATCGTCGTCTCCGAACAAGGCAATTCACTGCCGTTTGCCAAGTGGACATGCTATGGCAACGGACTCCAATCTGCGATGTTGGTTCGATGGCCCGGTACCGTCCAACCCGGCAGCCGCTCAAACGCCTTGGTGGAATACGTGGATCTGCTGCCGACATTTGTCGAAGCTGCCGGTGGCACACCGCATACGCGTCTGGAGGGCAAAAGCTTGCTCGGCTTGCTAAAGGACAATAGCCAACATCACAAGGACCACGTGTTCGGCCTCATGACGACACGTGGAATAAATGACGGTAGCGATGTGTTCGCGATCCGAACGGTACGGGGTGAACGATATCGACTGATCTGGAATATCCACCATCAACAGACATTCGAAAATGCGTGTACGACCAGCAAGGCATTCCGTTCAATGGTTGCCGCGGCGAAGGCAGGCGACCAATCCGCCGAAGCAATCGTTCAACGTTATATGCACCGCCCGGAGTACGAACTCTACGATTGCGTAGCGGACCCCCTGGAATTGAAGAATTTGTACGGCCAAGCCGACTTAGAAGACACTGCGAACGAACTTAAACGAGAATTGCTGACTTGGATGGAAGATCAGGGCGACCAAGGGCACGAGACCGAACGACGCGCCCTGCTTCGACAGACCAGACACCAAGGAAAAACCTTGGAAGATGCAGAAAATGCATGGGGAAAACGCAATCGAAAGGGCCGCAAATAGAGTTCAGCCCGCCCGGGCTACGTAGGGGAAACCGGTGGTACGAGCAATATTGCCTGTCGCACAATAATGCCCAGGCCAATTCATACGGCGACCAAGTCACGCGGCGATGAAATCATGCGGCAATCTGTCCGTTTGAAAAATATCGCGCTCGTGACGTGAAACGCCGTACGCGAATGCGGTTAATCTAGATCGAAGGTCGGTAAACGAATCACTGCATTGCCAGCATTTAACGGCAACGGACTCATGAATATGAACGACGAATACGACGTGATTGTGGTCGGTGGCGGTCCTGCCGGGGCGACCGCCGCGGGTTTGGTTGCCGAAAAGGGACACCGAACTCTGCTGCTCGAACGCGAAAAAATGCCACGCTTCCACGTGGGAGAGTCGCTGATGCCGGAGTGCTATTGGCCGCTCGAGCGCCTGGGCCTGACTGAACGGATGAAGTCCAGCAAGTTCACCAAGAAGAAGAGCGTGCAATTCGTTACCGCGAATGGCAAGGAATCCGCTCCGTTCTATTTCCACGAACATGATCCGCGGGAAAGCAGCACGACCTGGCAAGTTGAACGTGCCGATTTCGACAAAATGTTGTTCGATCGAGCTGGTGAACTCGGCGCCGACTGCTTCGACGCGGCGCGAGTGCTCGACGTCTTGTTCGACGAGAATCAGGCTGCCCATGGAGTGCGCGTTCGGACCGCTGACGGCCAGACCAAGGAAGTCTCCGCCAGGGTCGTCATGGACGGATCTGGACAGCAGTCGCTGATTGCCAACAAGCTTGGGTTGCGTGAGGATATCCCCAACCTGAAGAAGGCTGCAATCTGGAGCTACTACAAGAACGCTCAGCGCGATGAAGGCGATAACGGCGGTGCAACGATCATCATGCACACGACTGCCAAAGACAGCTGGTTTTGGTTTATCCCTCTCAGCGACGGTGTCACCAGCATTGGGTGTGTCGGCGACAGCGACTACATGCTCAAAACCGGCCTCGATCCGGAAGCCCGCTACGAACAGGAACTTGACCGATGCCCCGGGCTGAAGAAGCGGCTTGAAAATGCTGAGCGTGTCGACAAGATTCATGTTGCCAAAGAGTATTCGTACTGGACGCACCAGCACGCTGGCGATGGCTGGGTACTTATCGGTGACGCTTTCGGGTTCATCGATCCGTTATACTCGTCCGGTGTGTACTTCGCGCTTGTAATGGGCGAGCGTGCCGCAGATGCTGTTAGCGACGGGCTGAGCCGGCAAGACACGTCGGCTGCACAGCTTGGCTCCTGGTGCGAGGGCTTCAAAGAAGGTTCCACGTTGATCCGAAAACTTGTCGAAGCCTTCTACACGAAGGAGTTCAGTTTCGGTGGCTTCATTAAAGACAATCCGCAATTCGAAGGAAATCTAACGGACTTGCTTATCGGCCGTATTTTCTACGATGGTGCAGGCGAAATCTTTGAGAAGATGGAACCAGCTGTCGAACACGCTCGCGCGACCAGCAATGTGTGAAACATCGGATTTCGAACTGCACTCGAACCTTGCCAGCGACGGTATCGTCTTAGGTGCATTCCCGCTGTGCCAAGTTCTACTGATTGACGATGCAAACTACCCGTGGTTCGTACTCGTGCCGCAGCGACCAGGAATCGTCGAACTTAGTGATCTTTCCGAAACAGACTACCAACAGCTGTGGCAGGAATCGCGAGTGTTCTGCGGTTTCCTGCGTTCAGCTTTGCGGCCGGACAAACTGAACGTAGCGACACTCGGGAATATCACGCCACAACTACATGTTCACCACATTGCTCGATTCGAAACCGATGCCGCTTGGCCAAAGCCAATTTGGGGAGTCGAAGAAGCGAAACCCTATACTGACCAAGCACTTTCAGAGCTGACCGGCCTGCTCGCATCCACCCAACTCGAGAACTTCACGCCATCCAACTGAAGTCGGATGCCTTCAAGCAACTTGTGCGCTACGGTTACGCCGAATCCAGTGTGGACCGAAGCTTCTGCATCCCTCGGAAGATCAGTCCGGCAACTGCTTCCGTACTCTTGTTTAACTCTTCGCCGATTTGCGCCAGAGTTTGATTATGCCAATACTTCAAGATGATGGCCTGACGCTGATCCGCAGTCAAACGTAGCATCGCTTTTGCGAGGTCATCGGCACGTTCATGACGATGCAAGGCTGCACTCGGACTGGAAACGTCACTGGCAAGCAAGTTCATTA
>DNPC01000317.1 GCA_003501565.1 Planctomycetaceae bacterium
GACAGTTCTCGTAAGAGTTGGACCGACATCAGTGTCCAGCAACCAACGTTTTGGGCTCACCCAAGCGAATCAACGCTAACCGTCAGCTCTAGCCGCTCGGAAGGGAACACGCGCCATGGATATCAATCCTTATCGCCCCCCGGTCTCGCACAGACTCAGCCGCGAATACGCAGCCACCCGAGGTGCTCTGGCTGAGCTGCTGCGAGACTTTCTGGACGGGAGCGCACGGGAAGAAGAGTTTGCCAAGCGATGGCGAGCATTCAACGACAGCGAAGATGAGGTTGTGCAATTCGTTCACGAGTTTGTCGAAGAATTGGCGGAAGAAGAACTCGAAATCAGTTCTGGAGTTCTGACCCGAGACCAGTGGAATGTGTGCCAACGTTTATTGCTGGTCCTCGAGTCACAAACTGTTGTTCGCAAAGAGAAGATCTGCGTTATGCGCTGGACGCAATTCGGGGCGGCCGCTGGTTTGGTCGGCTTTGTGAGCGCCGCTCTTGCTATCGACATTAGCGGACAAGGAGAACTGTTGGCATTGGCTTGCGTTTTCGGAATAGTGTCGATCGTTCTCGCAAAGATTAACGAACGGTTTGTCCCAGACTGGAATCCGCTGACTCCGATCATCTATCCGTTTGCGAGCCTCAAGGATTTGAGCAGCTGCTACCGGACCTCTGATTTCCGGAAGGAGAAATTCCCGGACCGGCTACGTGGGCTGAGATCCGAAGCGACGGACTCACCGATTATGATTTTGATCGGATACATCACTTGGGCAATGTTCGGACCGCTGGCTCTGGTGTTCCAGTGCTTTCCGTACATCGAAACTCGGCTCACAATCTGCCATGGCAACCCATCGGAGCAAGCAAACTGACAAGCCTCAAGCTTCCGATGCAAGTCAGCTATCGAATTCAAATGGCAAGTGGATTCGCCAGCGGGCATCATCGGTTTGCGGATAGTCGGTGCGGAAGTGGACTCCGCGGCTTTCGCAGCGAGCCAAAGCACCTTCGGTAATGAGATGAGCCACGGTGATTAAGTTTTGTAGTTCCCAACCGGCCTCGGTATCAAATGATCTTCCAAGTACGTAATTGCTGTACTGTTTAATCTGCTCCAAAGCCGCCCGCAAGTCACGTGCGTTGCGTTGCACGCCAACCCGTCGCTGCATCAGGCTTTGGATGGAATTGCGAATATCTGCTACATCAAGTGTCCTACTTGGTCTCGGACGATTTGTGCTAGTAATTCTTGAGGCTGAGAAATTGTCGGGCTGTGCCTGAGCCGCCTCGGCGGATAACTCTCCTGCCCGGGCACCGTATACGAGGCCTTCGAGCAAACTGTTCGAAGCCAGGCGATTTGCGCCGTGCAGCCCAGAACTTGTCACTTCACCGGCAGCCCACAGGCCAGGTACGCTGGTTCGGCCATCTGAGTCGACTTCGACGCCACCGACCATATAGTGCGCCCCTGGACGAACGGGAATGGGATCCTGCGTCGCATCCAATCCAAATTCAGAACACGCTGCGCAGAAGCCGGGGAACTCATCGCGGACTTTCTGCGGATCCATGTGTTTGAGCGTCAGGTAAACGCATGGGTGTTGCGTCTTCTCCATTTGCTGGACGATTGACTGGCTAACGACGTCACGGGGTGCAAGTTCCATCCGATGGTCGTAGTCTTCCATGAATCTTTGTGCGTGACAATCAACCAAGTACGCCCCTGCGCCTCGAACCGCCTCGGTGACGAGAGTCCGCGAACTACCGGCGATGTAAAGCACCGTCGGATGGAATTGCATGAATTCCATATCGCGGATGATAGCCCCAGCGCGGTAGATCAACGCGTGCCCGTCTCCGGTTGCTACGATCGGATTGGTTGTCTCACGGTACACCTGCCCACACCCTCCAGTGCAAACGATTGTTTGCTTGGCCCAGATCAATACGGGTGGTTCATTGTTGACCGACACGACAGCACCGACACATTGGCCGCCGTCTGTCAGCAAATCAATGGTGTAGGCTTGCTCCCAGATAGCGACGCCAGGCAGTTCGCGGGTGCGTTTTATGACCGCCCGCATGATTTCCTTGCCCGTCGCATCACCCAGTGCGTGAATAATTCGTTGGTGACTATGGCCTCCTTCACGTCCAAGCATGAGCTTGCCGTCGGCGCGATCAAAGTTGGTGCCCCATTCGATCAATTCAGCGATTCGCTGTGGCGCTTCACGCACGACCATGTCGACAACGTCGTTGTGGCAAAAGTTACCACCAGCGGCGAGCGTATCGGCGACATGGTTTTCAAACTTGTCTTCGGGTCCCCAGACACTTGCGATTCCGCCTTGCGCGTACTGACTGTTGCTTTCCTGCAACTGATCCTTCGTGACAACGATCGCTTCCAAATTGCCACTGACAGCATTGGCCGCCCGTAGGCCCGCTAGACCACCCCCGATGATAAGAACGTCCGTGAAATAATGCGGCTGCCGCTTCGGTCCAAAGTTCACTAAGTAGCGCGGGGTATGTAATCCTTGGAGACGCTTGGCTGAACCAATTGATTGATGAGGATGACGCTCATCCATTTTGTCACCCTCCCAGAGAGCAATTCGGACAACTGCTCTAAACTGAAGCCGAAAACAGACTTAAAACCTGTCCGAAACCCATTAGCCGATCGG
>DNPC01000312.1 GCA_003501565.1 Planctomycetaceae bacterium
GACAACATCACGTTTGGTGACGCGTAACGGGCGGACAACATGGTTTTTACGCTAAGGCCCTTCGGGCACACCTTCGCTCTTTGGTAACCATCGCTGGCCTTGGTACACTTTCTTGTACTTCAGGCATCGTCCGCTTCGTTCAGGGCGGTGTCGTAAAAACCTTCCGTTGTGCGACCGAGCGTATGCTAGATGCCGAGAGGAAATCCGCGTTTGAATCAGGGGCAGAATGCGCGGCAAGTGGTGGCTCCTTTGACGCGAACCCGCACCGAGATGGAGAGCCACTCATGTTCATGGCATGGCTCAAGGGCTTCCAGTCCAGACAGACGTTCACCCCGAATTGCACTGTTTGCGGAGGCACTGGCGCACACAAAGCTAAATCCGTCTGGACGAACGCCGAACACGAGGGCAAGACCGGCTACGAAGATTGCGAATTCCGTTGCAACTGCAACGTGTCTTCCTCGTAGTGGTCGCACAACATGGTGTTTACGCTAGGCCTGCGGCAAACCTTCGTTCATTGGCAACGCTCGCTGGCCTTGGTACAATTTTCGGTAGTTCAGACATTGCTCGCTTCGTTTAGGGCGGTGTCGTAAAAACCTTCCGTTGGCCGACACAGATCATGGGGAAATCGTTCCGCCTCTCTGCTGATGAGATTCGCCCGCTTGCGCAGAATCGCGGCGCTTGCACCGCTACTGACATGATCACCGTCGACGGGCTCAAGGTTGGCTACATGTACCGCGAGGCATCGATTAATGACGTAGACAGTGGTTGGCGGTTCTTCTCTGGCTGTGAAACGCAAGAGTATGTGGACGATTCTACGAACTCCGCGTTCTATGACATCAACACGATTGCCAATTACGATCCTGATATCATTGACTGGCTGGATGCTCCAATCGGTGCGGCATTTGAACGCCTTTCGGATGGTGGCGATCTCGTTCCAGTTGCCCCAGGCTCGCCCAGCGCGTAGTGTCGGCCAACATTGTTTTTACGCTAGGCCTTCGGCACACCTTCCCACTTTGTCAACGCTCGCTGGCCTTGGTGCAATTTCTCTTAGTTCAGGCATCGTCCGCGTCGTTTAGGGCGGTGTCGTAAAAACCTTCCGTTGTTCGACGCAGTGGCTACGAATGTCAGACCGTTAACTGCTGACGAGTCCTCACACGTCGAAGACGTTCTAGCTCGGCTGCGCGCACACTTTAGCGTCTGGCCGACCGAAGCCGGTAAAGAATGGTACCTCGTGAATTTCGCCTACTACGAGGGTTGCGGCCGTCGTGACCAATGCTGCGTGGACATCCTGCGTGAATCGGCGCCGCTTGCGGTTGGGAGTACTCTCGTGCACGACCATGGATTTGAATGGTGCACGATCAATGGCTCCGATTCTGCACGCTTTTCTGTCCGTCACTCGACAATCGCTGATCCGATTGATCTCTACGCGTTGGAATCGAATCCACTGCTCGACCCCGAACATCACGACGACGACACAGAACCGTTTGAACCCGGCGAAGGCGCTCACGAATCCATGCACGCAATTCTTCGCCTAATCGGCCAAACTGTTGCATGTGGCTGACCGAACTCGCGGCGCAGCGTCGGACAACATGCTTTTTGCGCTAAGGCCCTTCGGGCACACCTTGGCTCTTTGGCATCGAGCCTTGGTGCAATCTTCCGTAGTTCAGACATCGTTCGCTTCGTTTGGGGCGGTGTCGCAAGTACCTTCCGTTATGCGGACGAGATCGACCATCGACAACTCCGATCCAAACCGTTTCACAATGACGCGTTTGAAGGCACGTGTGACCGGTAGCACCGTTCCGCCATGGGACGTCATCGTTGCGCTTCTGCCCGTCAAATCGCAACACGTCACGTCCATCACACGCGTCCTTAACCAGACATCAAATGACAAACACATCCAAGGAGTTCTTGGCACTGTTTCGTGCGGGGACTATGAATTCCCGTGCTTCATTGACGCGGATCACTTCCCAGATACTGACTTGTCGACTCTTGTTGGGCAATCTCTTACTGTAACGGTCGTTTCCCATCATCCGGACGAACGGAGACTTGAGTTCAGGCCGTAACGCCGCCTAACATGGTGTTTACGCTAGGCCTTCGGCACACCGCTGTCGTTTGTTCAAGCTCCCCTCTGGTGGTAGCATCTTTCTTAGTTCAGACATCGTTCGCTTCGTTCAGGGCGGTGTCGTAAGAACCTTCTGTCAGGCGGCTAAGTCTATCGAGATGGACACGTTAATTGCCCGCATTCGTGATGCTGCTTGCCGGGACAACCAAACTCACTGGTTTGATGTCGCAACTGCTGACACCATTGCCTTCGTTGAGCTGTCTCTCGACGTCGTGCTGCCTGACATTCTTAGACGCTGCTACACCGAAATCAGCAACGGTGGATTCGGCCCTTCGTGTGGCCTGACCGGACTCCCCGGCGGCTACGACTCCTCATGGGGCGACCTGATTCAATCTACCCTCGAACTTCGCAAGCTGGATGAATGCGATGACGGCTGGCTACCATTGTTCGACTTCGGGTGCGCGGAGGTTCTCTGCGTAGACATCGACGATGAACTCGTAATGGTCACTTCGATTGAGGGCGAATTCCACCATGAAGATTATGACTTAAACGAACTACTTGACCGTTGGTGCAATGACGAGGTTCCCGACCTGCAATCCGGGGCATTTCGCCGCCTTGCATAGAGTTTACGCAAAGGCTCTGCGGGCACGCCTTCGCCGATTGTTCAAGCAGCGTTCTATGGGTAAAACCTAAAACTGTTCAAACCTCAATGGCATCGCAACGGCGGTGTCGTAAAACCCTTACGTTGGCCGTACCGCGAGAAACCCGTGGCCCAGAACCCGTTCCACCACACTCGCAGTTCGGCTGCTGGCCTCGTCGTTCTCGCAGGATTCACCATTTTCTTTCTGTCCCTCCCGCTTCAGGTTGCGGCGTGGGAACTTCGTTCGTTGCTGTTCGCCCGCTTCGAGTGGACGGAATCATCACTTCCGTCTTTGACTCGATGGTTCGTAGATCTGTTTGGCTATCGTCCGGACAGCTACCTGACGTTGGTCACCTGGTGGTTCTTCTGGCCGTTCGTCGCGTCGTTCGCCCATTGCCACTTTCGGTATTCTCATCCCGCCGAGTTCTCTGCTGCATTTCGTAATGCGTACATCTATTGCGCCGCAGTTTTTGCGTTATTCCTTGCACTTGTATTGCTCGTCCTCTCCTTTCCGTTCGTCATTCTGCTCGCTGAACTACATGACGCTCCCGCTGTCGCTTCACTCATTGCACCCGCGTCGTGGGTTCTGCCTGTCGTTGTTGCTATCGTCGCGCTTCTGTCGTGGTGGCGCAATCGAAAGCGAACCTCGGTGTAGCGGACGGCCAACATGGTTGTTACGCCGGACCTTCGGCACACCTTCCCACTTTGGCAACGCGGACTGGCCCTGGTACAATTTAGAAGTTCAGACGTCGCTCGTTTCGTTTAGAGCAGTGTCGTAAGAGGCTTCCGCTGTCCGGTCCGAGTTGAATATGAAAATCACGTGGAACGAACTGACCATCAATCCTGACGGACTGGATTTTGACGCCTTACTCGAAGAGTGGCGTTGGCTCGTCCCCGAAACAATGTCGCCCGTTGTTGTCTCCGCGTTGGGCGACCTCTTCCTCGTTGATGCAGATGATTCTGTTTATTGGCTTGATGCAGGCGCTGGCCAGTTGAGTCAGGTTGCCGACTCTCCCGCTGAGTTTCAACAGCTCATGCAGCAACCGGAGAATGCTGACGAATGGTTCATTCCGCAGTTGATCGGTGATCTCATCCAGTCCGGCGCTGTGCTTGAGCCCGGCCAATGCTACAGCTGCGACATTCCACCTGGGCCAGGCGGCGAATTCACCGTTGAGAATGTAAAGCCAACCGACATGCTGGTTCACTTCTCCATGTTTGGGCAAATCTTCTTCCAGACGAAAGACCTTCCTCCCGGTACAAGAATTGACAACATCACGTTTGGTGACGCCTGGCGGGCGGATAGCTGGCCTGAGTACAATCCTCGGCCATCCATGCATCGCTCGCTTCGTTGACGGTTTCGTGAATACCTGTCGTTATCTGTACGGAATCATTGGTGTGCCCAACCCATATGAATCACCGACGACTCAGGTCGAACCTCCTGTTACACCGATCAGCGATGGCATTGTTCGCCAGTTGATCGACGGCGTGGACACCGAGACGCTGGTCTTTGACGATGTGTCCGATTGCCAAATCTACGGCTCTCAACACAAGCGCAGACTTTCCGGTGGGCTTGCCGCAGCTGCCGAATCCGCTGGCTGCGTACCAACGGTCTATCAAAGCGTCCTCTGGTTCTGCCTTGTATTTGTGCCGGTTTGGCCGCTGGGAACATATTTTATCATTCCGTGCGCTGAGTGCGACGACCCCGATCGTGACGCCGACCAATACCGTGGAGTCCGTGCGAATTGGGACACTTCTCAGGTGGTCGTTCATTATTCGGTGCTGGTCGCCCACGTTGTTGCAATTGGGACGCTGGTCGTTTGGTGTGGGTGGGCTTAACTGCACGTCATCGAGACTGCGAGCGGCGCTCGCTTTGAGAGAGTGATCTGATGGCTGATGTCCCCGTTTCCATTACGCATTCGCTGAAGAAGACATGGCACTATCAGTTGACCCGTGGTGGCGTGGTGCTTGCCAATCTGCGGCCGGTCGACGATTGGCAGTATGCCGAGTATCCCTGTATCGAAGCAAAGTTTTCCGCGACGGATGAGTATGAACCCGTTCGTCGCTTGTTTGAACGGGAGTTGTTGTTACTGGACGCTGAAGAGGACGATCAGATCAATGAATGGAGTGAGCTTTGGGAAGACCTGAAGTCTGAGCCGATGTTCGTCCAGAATCTGGATCAATCAGAACGTTTCGATATCCTGTGGATACACATTCATGGTGATCGAGCATGGTGGTGGCCCCTGTACAACAGCCCTGAGACTGTGCTGCCCGATTCCAGCGGTTAGTCACCTTTCGCTGGCTCTCCACTTTTCTTCCACATGGTGTCGCATGATCGTGCAGGTGAGCGTTGGTGATGTCCTTGCAGCCGCGGCCGATGTGCTGATTTCCACGGCCAATCCCTGGCTCAACATGTCGGGAGGCGTCAACGGAGCGATTCGCGAACGAGAACCGGGAATTCAGGCAGAGCTGCGAGCATTCCTGGCCTCGCGTGGGAAACCTGCCCTCCCGGCGGGGTCC
>DNPC01000814.1:0-4474 GCA_003501565.1 Planctomycetaceae bacterium
ACATCCTGCACCTGCATTGGCTTCATCCCTATTTACTGCGTCCCAGCAGGGCCGGATCGTGGGCGCGTGGACTGCGATTTCTGGCAGAAATTTTCCTGATTCGACGGCAAGGCACGCGAATTGTCTGGACCGTCCATAACCTGACCAATCACGAGAGCCTGCACAGCGACATTGAACTCGCACTGACACGCCGTTTTGTCCGGCAATGCGACCTGATCCTGACCCACGGCGAGTACGCCTCAAGTGCTGCCAAAGAACGTTTCCGCATTCCCGAACATACGCCGGTGCTGTCCACCCGGTTCCCCAATTATTGCGAACGATACAAGTGCGACACTTCCAGGCAGGAAGCACGCTCTCACTGGGGCTACTCAGACGAGCACACCATTATCGGGTTTCTGGGACGGGTCCAGCCGTATAAGCAGGTCGTCGAACTCGTCGAAGCATTTCGCAACGTTGCCGGAGAACACGATCGACTGCTCATCGGTGGTCGCGCCTCCAGCGAAGATTATGCTGGCAAGGTCAATGCGGCGATACAGGACGACACACGGGTTCGGTTCCTCAACGAATACATCGCGGACGAAGAAATGGGACTCTTCCTCAAAGCCTGTGATGTCGCGGCATGCCCCTCTCAGGGCATCCTCACTTCGAGCAGTGTCGCGCTTGCCATGAGTGCCGGACTGCCCGTGATCGCCCCCGCTGAAGGCTGTATACCAGAAGAAGTTGGACAGACCGGCTTTTTGTACAACACGCCCCAACGCGATGGTTTGGAACAGGCGCTTTCATGGGCGCTCGAAACAAAGTCCGATTTGCGACTCAAAGGTACAGCGGCTGCCGAGCGTTCCAGTCAGGCAAGCCCGGAAAGGATCGCTGAACAGCTCCTTCAGGCGTATCTAGGATTGGAATGCCCCAATCGATGCGAAGAACCATTCATCCAGCCAGAGACCCAGCAAGTTGGAGCAGCGCCAAGTGAATAGCGGAGCGCAATATGTAGCACTCTCAGGTGCCTTCGAACGTGACAACTTCGGAGATCTCCTCTTCGGGATTGTTTCCGAGAAGCTTCTTCACCCAATACCTGTTATCAGAGTAGGTCTTCACTCGAGATGCTTGAGAGAGTTCGGCAGTCCCCCTGTTTACTCCGCAAGAGCACTGTCAGCGATTGGAAATCGCCTGCCACCGATCGCTCTTCTTTGTGTTGGAGGAGAGATTTTTCTCGCAGACCTGAAGAATGCGATGGCGTTCAACACTCCCAATGAAGATCACAGGCTCTTCTCTGAGATGCTCCCGCCCCGTCAGGAGCGGTTTGCTCAACTAGCGGCCAACAGGCAAGCAGGCCTGGCCTATGTCCCATGGAGTGACCCAACGTTTGCTCTCCCCGATTCGACGAAAATACTACTCAACTCCTGTGGCGGGACCATGCTATCCAACACTCCGGCTAGCGCAGAGCTTGCAAGAACTCTCCTGTCGCGTGCCGATTTTCTCTCTGTTCGGGATAGTCGCACTCACAGCGCGATACACGACGCCGTGCCATCCTGCCACATTGCCCCTGACGTTGTTACCCTTGTCGCTCGGCTCTGCAGTTCAGAAATAACACACGCAGAGAAAACAATAACTCAGCAGAATGACGTTTTTAACGGAAACTACCTGCTATTTCAGGCAAAAGACCGGTACTTGAAACAGCCCAGTCTTGCAGCGGAGGCGATAACCCAGATATCGAAATCTCATGCCCTGGACGTGGTGCTGCAACCAGCTGGACTCGCCTCAGGGCACGACAGTTTCGAAAGAATGAAGAAACTTGAAGCTTTAATCGCCGCGAAACTTGGAGATAATAGAGTCCACATTCAGCGAGACCGCAACGTTTATCGCCAAGTTGCCGCGATTGCTCGGTCACGTATAGTGATCGCGTCGAGCCTTCATTGCAGGATCGTCGCGTCGGCATTCGCCCGTCCAAGAGTGTCTCTGTCGAACGGAAAAGTGAAATCCTACATTGATACGTGGGAATCTCAGTTAGGCATGAGCACCTATACTTTCGACGGTTTGCCTGCAGCTACCAATCAGGCATTGAGTATACCTCACACGACATGGGTCAAACTAAGAGACGAACAGGTTAGCGGTGCTGACCGCAACTTCGCACTCATCAGAGATCTCATCTCCGACCAGCATTGTGGTTCGTTCACACCGGCAGACATGAACGAACTTGAACAGTCATTGCTTCTTGAAGAAACGAGGTATCTCAGAGCTGGGTTGCTATCGCTAGCCTCGGAATCCGAGACGTGGGCCAGCAGAACGATCTGGAAGATCAAGCATCGTCTGGGCACAATGATTCAACAAGCCAAAAGACTTACAGCGAGGTCGTGATGAACACCACTGGAGACGGACTCCTTGTTATCGTACCCACATACAATGCGCTGGATTATGCTGTATTGACGGTCGAAACCCTGTCAGTCTCAGTTCCTGATGCGAAGATCATCGTTGTCGACGATACCAGCCCTGAGTGGACGTCGGGGGTAGAGAAACAATTCACCTCTCTGAGCGAAAACGTCACTGTTCATCGTTTTTCTGAGAACGGGGGGCTTACGCGGTCCTGGAATTATGGTGTCGAGAAGGGGCTTCAGGATGGAGCCAGGTACATCGCAGCAGGCAATGCAGACCTGAGATTTCCGCTGGGATGGTGGGAACCGATGAGAGCAGTCCTGGAGCATTCCGGAGGGCTTGTTGGCCCCCTGACAAACGCGCCCGGCTGCGAAGCCCATCAGGACATTCGCAAATGGCAAAGAGGTTACAACGGAGGCCACCAGCAAGCAGACGTCGACGAAACACAGCGACGACTGAACCGCTGGAGACTGCGGACCTCGATCCAGAGACGACTCAGTGGGTTCTTTATCGCCGGCCGTGCAGAAAGCTTTGACCGAGCCAGATTCTCATCTGAGTTCGTCTACGACCCTTCCAATCTGATGATCGGAAACGAATATCAGTTGCAGAGCTTGGCTCTTGAGCGAGGAATCAAGTCGTATGTCGCTTTGAAGAGCTTTGTTTATCACTTTCGCAGCGTCTCTCGGGGCCTGAATGATCGTGAAGGCGATCGAGGCTGGAGCCGCCTCAATTGAGCAGAAGCCTCGGAGACCCGACGTTTGCCATCTTGACGACGTCCGAAACAGGATTTCAGCCTGTTCTCGCAGAATCACTGGCCACATCACTCAAGTATTTCGGCGCGAAGAGCGCGGTGATGCAAGGCGCCGCACGGTGGCTGAACAGCCCATCCGGGCATCACTCCGTGAAGCGTCGGATCGCCGATGGTATCTACAGAATGAATGCACGGCGGATTGTCAATCGCCTCAAGGCTTTTGACGCGGTAATATTCGTCTCAAACATACCCACCGCTTTCCTGAATTCTTACTTCAATGATCGATGGCTGCGAACATGCCTTCCAGAAACACCGCTAATTCTCTACCAGAACTACTACCTGCCCACTCGCGGCAAATGGGCGTCTTACCTGAAAGCTGGTAACGTCAGTCTGGGGATTCCGTCGCCCGGACACTTTGGAATGGAACGCTACGACTGGTACCTCTGCACATCAACTGTCAGTGAAGACCCATTCCCTCGGCAGCCTCAGCGATGCAGCCGAATCGGCCTGCGTCTCGCTTCTCCAGAGTTGTTTCCACAACAACAGGAATTTCGAGCGCTGGTTGATTTCCCTCGCGATGCACACAAGGAAGAACGAGAGATTGTCACTTCCACGCTCAGCAAGCTGCGGATACCAGCCACAACTCTTCAGGGCCATTATCCCCGTCACAAGATCAGGGAGATCTACAGAAACACCTCATGCTACTTTGTCGCCCACAGGGAGAGTTTTGGTGTACCTATCTGCGAGTTGCAGGCGTGCGGCTCTCTGGTATTCACTCCGTACAACGACTGGTGTCCTTCGCACTGGTTGAAGGACGATATACACGTATGCGGTGAAGGCCGTCTTACCGAAAATTTTCGGGTGTACCAGAACGAGCGGTCATTGCTGGAAGAACAACTCGCAACCGCCGTCAGGGATTGGGAACCAGGTATCGTGCGAAGTCGGTTCCTGGAAGAGCAGGGCCATTTTTACTGGGGCGACACTACCGAACTGGCGAGATTTGTTGAGAACGTGCGATTTGGAAGGATTCATTCGAAGCTTCACAAGACGGAGCTTTCGCAATGAATGTGTCAATCCTGATTCCCTGCTTCAATGCCGAGCAATGGATTTCAGAAGCAATCGAATCGGCTTTGAGGCAGGATTCAATCAACGCCGAGGTAATCGTCGTAGATGACGGATCGACAGACAGCAGTCTGGAGAAAATCAGAGCCTTCGGTGACGCAGTTCAGTTTGAGAGCGGGCCTAATCAGGGAGGCAATGTGGCACGCAATCGCCTGCTCGAACTGGCTTCTGGAGAATGGCTCCAGTATCTGGATGCCGACGACTATCTCCACAAAGACAAAGTGGCTCGCC
>DNPC01000814.1:4545-8340 GCA_003501565.1 Planctomycetaceae bacterium
GAAGTGGCTCGCCAGCTTGAAGAGGCACAGAATCTTGACGCAGCCGACGTTCTTTGGTCTCCAAGTGTTTACGAGTACTGGGAGAACGGAGATGTGTCTGAACTGGTGACACAGGAACTGGTCGATGAAGATCCGTGGGTCGCACTGATCAGATGGCGACTTTCTCAGACTGGGGCGTCGCTGTGGAGAGCATCAACGCTACGTGCCGTTGGCGGTTGGAAGGCGGATCAGCCACGCTGCCAGGAACATGAACTTTACCTGCGTTTGCTGAAGCACAGTGCCAGTTTTCAATTCTGCCCGTCGGCATTGTCATACTATCGACAGTGGTCACTGGATACGGTCTGCCGTCGCAACCCGACCCTGACAACTCGCACCCGAATGGAGATTGTCACTGCCGCAGAATCATTTCTGCGGGACAGGAAGATGCTCTCAGAGCAGCGGCGACAGGCAGTGTTTGCAACGCGCCTGCAATGCGCTCGGGCTTCATTCAACGACGATGCTGCATTCGCGCGGTCACTTGCCCGACTTGCGAAGCAGCATGGCGGGAACCTGCGGCTTCCGGAGGAACCCTGGTTTCCGAAACTCTATCGAACCCTGTTTCACACCTTCGGCTTTTCATTTGCCGAAGCCATTGCTGCCGTAGCACGTCGCAAGCAAGAATCATGAAGTTGGCAGTCCCTTCAGATATGAGCGATCGTGGAGCAAATACTGGGAGCAAAGTGCTGCTCCTTAATAGCTCGGACCAGCAGCAGACGGGGCGATCCGGCTATCCCGCGATTATCGCCGATCTGCGAAACGCAGAGGAGATTAACGTTCCCCGCCAGCGGTGCGACTCCCTCACCGAGCGAGTCGGACGGAAGCTTCTGAGAACGGTCGCGGCATGCTCGTGGGTCGACATCAGTTCTTTCCGTCTCGAACTCACTGCTCGCCGCCGGTGGGCTGAATTTGACATTGTGCATCTGTTGTGGGCAGACAGAGACTGGTGTCTGATCGATCGTCTGTTACCCACCGACAAGCGGCTGGTGGGAACATTTCATGCGTGCGACGATGATTTCGGCAGCATCATTCGCAATCCACGTCGACTGCGACGATTCGATGCGATTATCCTGATGAGTGAAACTCAACGAGAGAATTTCATTGGGGCTGGCGTGGATCCGCAACGCCTCCATGTCATCAGACATGGAATCGACACACATCACTTTCAGCCAGGCCGGAAAGCCGATGACGGGACATTCCGACTGCTGCATGTGGGCAGTTATCGCCGTGATTTTGACGTCCTATATGAGGCATGCCTTGGATTAACCGATGAATCGAACATTCGAATTCAACTGCTGACAGCTCCTGCGGTTGCGGAACGTTTTTCCGCTCTGCCAAATGTGGACATTCTACCGCGTTTGTCAGATGAAGAATTACTCAAGGCATACCAGTCGAATGACTGCCTGCTGATGACTGCTACTGGCGCAACGGCCAACAATGCGATTCTTGAGGGCATGGCATGCGGGCTTCCCGTCATCACTCAGGAAGTTGGTGGAATTCCAGAGTATGTCACGACTGACTGCGGGATTTTGTGCGACCCAGAAAGCCCGAGTAAGCTCGCCAGCGCTATCAAGGGACTTGCGTTCGATCGGGATCGGGGCGTGGCGATGGGTAAGGCCGCTCGACAGCAAGCTGAGCTATTGGATTGGAAACATGTGGCTGTCTTGACAGACGAAGTCTACAGCGGCCTGGTGGGCCCATGACTGTGTGTCGCTGTGTTATCAGCCCGAACTCACACTTCGGAAAAACCACATGTTGAATGGCATAATCAGACGTCTCAGGTTGCTCTGGCTAAAGCAAAAAGGGCTTCAGACGTCGGGAAAGGCGTGGATTCAGCAAGTTGAAATTCCACGTCACCACAAGGCGATTCACCTGGGAGAAGGCGTTGCCCTGGACAAGGGAGTGACTTTGCTCGTCAGTGGCAGCGGCGGAAGATCAACGAAAATTTCGATAGGCGAAGGCACATACATTAACCGGCACGTGATGTTTGATGCGAGTTTCCGGATCGAATTCGGCGCGGACTGCATGGTTGGTCCGTACGTCTACATCACAGATCATGATCACGGCATGGCTTCAGGGTCACTGATCAAGGATCAGGCGCTGATCGAATCACCCGTCACTATCGCCGATGATGTCTGGATCGGCGCACACGCTTCGATCCTGAAAGGAGTCACCATTGGTGAAGGGGCGGTCGTTGCAGCGGGCGCCGTTGTCACTCGCAATGTTGAGCCATACACGATCGTTGGCGGGGTGCCAGCACGTGTGTTGGGACATCGCAAAAAGCAGACACGTGACTAACGCTCCGGTTTCCGTCATTCTGCCAACCTACAAGCGAGCCGACTCGCTTCGCGGTTCGTTGAGGAAGTTGCTGCAGTGTGATCCTGCGCCCGATCAGATCGTGGTTCACGTGGATGCGGGAGATGAGGAAACGCCGACAATGTTGGCGGCAGAATTTCCGACAGTGGAAGTCATCCGCAGTGACACGCAGCAGGGTCCAGGAGGTGGCAGAAACAAATTGATGGCCGCATCAAGAAATGAGACGGTCGTCAGCCTTGATGATGATTCGTGGCCACTTCAGGCGGACTTTCTCGGCGTCGCGGACCAGATGATGAGCTCTGCCACGTCAATTGCCGCAATCGCCTGTCACATCATCGAGAAAGACGATCGGCCCGAGGAATCGAACAACAGTCATAATGTGGCCGAGCTGAAACCGACTTTCAGCTTTGTAGGGTGCGGCGCGATTATCCGGCGGAGTGCTTTCCTAAAGACAACAGGCTACATTCCTTTACGATATGCTTACGGGATGGAAGAAGCCGATGTATCGATTCAGTTGCTGGATCGTGGGTACGAAGTCGTATCTTGTCCAAACCTGAGTGTTTT
Source organism: Planctomycetaceae bacterium (assembly GCA_003501565.1). Taxonomy (GTDB): domain Bacteria; phylum Planctomycetota; class Planctomycetia; order Pirellulales; family Pirellulaceae; genus Aureliella. The sequence continues at coordinate 7,462 of DNPC01000814.1, forward strand.
CCACGATTGTCCTCGCGAAACCCACCATAGCTCCCCGAGCATCAACGCGGCCCAGATCACAAATACGGGTTTGTTTGCATTTCTGAGGTACCCATACCGTTTTTGGCCCTACGGGTGCCTTCAGGTCATAAATCGGATTGCATTTTCACTGAAGAAACGCCGCTTTCGCGGCGTCATTCAGGGATTGGTGAGCATTCCTTTTCACTGCCTGAAATACAGTCAGCATCGCAGAGCCGTCACCCCATCAACAATGCGCTTGCTGCTAAAAATGAAACGTCGGAGTCAGGGTTAGACATGGAATACCTGTCAACAGACATCTCCAACGGTCTTTCCTATGTGCTTCTGCTGATCACATTTGGTTTGATCGGCTTCGACTGTCGTAAAGACATTCGACAGCTGGTGTCCGCCAGAAACATGTTTCTCATCACCATTCTCGCCTGGTACTTGCTCGAGGCATGGAACGTGCCACCGGAGATCCAGCGCTACAGTCAGGCAGAATACAATCAGGGCTTGATCGGAGTCCTCGTTTGCATTTTCGGATTTGTGGCGGGGTATGAATCCACACGTGGTGGAATCTTCGACGGTTCGTTTCGACGAATGGCGGGAATCGACCGCCCCAAACTTATGTGGGGCGTCTTTGTCGCAGCCGTCATTATCGGGTTTGCACCGCTGCTGATCGTTTCTAAAGGCAATGTGATGCTCATCCTCGACGATGCCTTTCGCTCGCGAGGCAGATGGGGCGGGGCATTCCAGCGAGGGCGGTTTGGGGGCGCAAAAGACGCGCTCCTCGAATTGCAGCTATTTCTGAGGGCGGCGTTGCCGCTTGCCGCCGCCATCCTGATGCACCCCAAGCAGCCCGGAAGCCGCCGGCTCGTCGCC
>DNPC01000167.1 GCA_003501565.1 Planctomycetaceae bacterium
GTGCGTTTGCAAATCGAAAAGATGCCCAGATATTACAATTACGCAGAAATTGTCATGGGGCGCTAGTTGCAGAATTGAGAATCCGTCAACGTCTCTATTCCCGAATAAGCCGTTCCTTAAGTTCTTGCTTTGAGTGCATGTCCTCCTCGCGAAACCCTTGATTGAGCCAGATAAGGTTGACGCGAACGCCAATATTTGGCTAGCATCTGGACGCCCCGGCCAGCCTAGGCCGACCACTGCTACTCATCGAGATTGCTGGCGCGAATGCGTTTGATGCGGCAAATCGCATTACAACTTTCGTTCCTCACGCTTGTCGTGAGCGTTGTAGGGTGCGCGCAGTGGACTAAGCCACCTCATGACTCGGCAGCAGCATCACCTCTCAAGACGCTGCGATCTACCCCGGACACCGTCGTCGTTGAGTCCGTATTGGTTCGCGTTCCAACCCACGATTTGGAGCGTCTTCAGGCAGCTTGGGATTCAATCGATGAAACAATCGTCGACATCCAGCAGCGAGAGCTACTCGAAAAGAACGGGCTGCGAAGTGGTCTAATCGTAGGAGATATTCCATCGGTTATTCACGATCACTTGCAAGGGGTTGCCCCAGACCAAGAAGCACTCGAGAACACGGGACTTGCCTCCGAGGCCAATAGCTTGACTCGCGTGATGCGCTGCCGTTCAGGCCGTCGCAAGGAGCTAGTAGTTCGCACAGGGATCCAGCGCCCGCTGCATGTCTTTGACGTGATCGATAATCACATCGCCGGTGAAACCTTCACGTCTGCTACGACGTTATTCGACCTCCGTGTGGTGCCAGAGGCGGACGGCAGCGCGAGGATTGCTCTCACGCCCGAAGTCCATCACGGTGAACTTCGTAAGGCATTCGTCAGCACCGAACTTGGCGTCCGTCCCGAAATGCGACGGGAGCAAGAAGTCTGGGATGACCTAAGAATCGATGCACGGTTGCGTGAAGGCCAGGTGCTTGTCATTGCCGCTTCTCAGCCGCCGCGCAGTATCGGCGGAGCGTTCTTTATCACTCACAACGCTGACCGAAGCCAAGATCATCTCGTCTTACTCGTACGATTAACGGCGACACAACTGGACGACCTTTTCGCTCCCGAGGTCGTCACTCAGGCAAAAGTGCTTGCAGAACAGTAGGCTAGCTATCGGACGATGTCGACTAATAGATCTTCTTCAGAAAACGCGATAGAAGCTCATGGAAGACGTCCGGCGTTTCCATCGGCGACAGGTGGCCGGCACTCTCGATAATCTCACATTCACCTTTGGGCAGGTGCGAAGCCCACCGGAGTGTATCGTCTGGTGGACAGAGCGGATCGTGCTCACCGGTCACAACTAAAGTCGGCGTGTCAATTTCATTCAGAGCATCCTTGAAGTCTGTCCGCTCGGCCATGGCCAACTGCCCATACGCTACCGCCGCAGGCTTCGTAGCTGCAAGCATTTCGGCAACTCGGGCAGTAACTAATTCGCTATCGGGTGTTGACCGCTGAGCAACTAGTTTGGGCATCATGCCCCTCACCGTGTCCCAGGTCCCACGCTCAAAGACCTGTTCCGCCATTTCGCGCCTGGCTTGTATTACGTTTTCAGAGTCGGCAGTCGGCTTGGTGTTGGCGAGGACTAAGCCGTCAAGATGCTGTGCATACCGCCTCCAATACTCAAACACGATGTAACCACCCATCGAAAGTCCGCAGAGCACGATACGCTTTCCTTGGGCAAGTCGATTTCTCAGCATTTCAATATCGTCGGCCAGCTCCGTCAGCGTGTACGGTTCATAGACGCTAGATCGCCCAAACCCGCGCATATCCGGAGCAACGACATGATAAACGCTTGAGAAGCGGTACTGTCTTTCCCACATGCGGCTGTCGAGCGGGAAACCGTGAACGAAAAACACAGTTGGGCCAGATCCGCCTGTGACAACATTCAACATGTAGCCGCCGGCGGCTACGATCGATAACTCATTCACATCAGCGCCCCTAGCTTCGGAACTAATTTGGCGGCCCACCAGAGAAACATCCCAATCATAAGACAGAGCAGGATAGGCTGGTTAGCCCGAATTGCCAGATGTAGCGCGTTAGAATCGCTGGCCACACCCATTGAACGCAACCAGCTCCAGCCGCCCAGAATGATTTGTGCAACGACGAAACCGTAAACTGGCAAAGAAAACGGATGAAGTCGCGTCGCTTCAGAAAATCGTCCATCAGAAATTCTTATGAAACTACGGGTCATTCCACAACCCGGACAATCAATTCGAAAGTGTCGGTAGAGGCCGCAGGATTCAGGCACGACACTGTCAAAGAACGGCACGCGAACCTCGCGTCCATCGCCAACTTTTAGAAAACACGACGCAACGATGACCAGGGTCGGCAGTCCCATCCAAATCAGGCATTGCCAACGGGGAAGCGGCAGCCGAGGAGGTGTTTGACATGTTGCCCTGCGACTGTCCATCAAACGATCTAGCAACTTTCAATACTGTAAACAGAGCAGGCATTTCGCCTCGAGTCTCGGTGTAGTTCCAGTTTCAGTGTAGTAAGGTTCGAGCTAGATGCCGAGGCAGCACAGGTTCGGCAGCTTCGTTCGGGCAACGCAAGCTGCGGCGGAATACTGCTGTCCCGGCAATGCTCACAGCAACGCAGGAAGTCCAACGGTGCCCTGCGCTGGTTTCGAGAATTTGTGCCGACAACAAAGCATGTCCTCGCGAGTGGACGGTACCGTGCCAACCCGCACAACACGAAGCTAGCCCTCATAACACGAACAAACCGACGCTCGCTGAGCAATGGTAAAAGAAAATCTTGCCGGTCCCCTAGGCGCTCAAGTGATCATCAGTACTATTTCTCTTGCGGGATGGAGCAGCCCGGTAGCTCGCGAGGCTCATAACCTCGAGGTCGTCGGTTCGAATCCGGCTCCCGCAACTGTCGCTTGCTGCGATCAGATTTTTGAAAGGCCGACGTGTGCTCCACGTCGGCCTTATTTTGTTTGTATCTCACGATACAGGATGCCTTGCGACAAAAATGTCCCGTGACAAAAGAGATGCGGCTCAACACTATCGCCCGAACACCGGGTGCTGAGAATCGCCTCCGGAAATCAGGTAAGCAATAAGGTCCAGGACCTCGTCACGATTCAGTCCATCAAGTAGGCCCTTTGGCATCGTTGAGACTTTGCTTACGTGCGACTCCTCAATCTCATCGCTGGCCAACCGAGTTAACTCGCCAGGCCGCTCGAGATTCGTCGCGATCGATACCGATTGCGAGTCGCGAGATATCACCCGCCCGGTGACTACATTGCCGTCGACGGTGAGAAAAACGTTTACCGCATACTGATCCGAGATCGCTTTGTTGGGCAGCACAGTCGCTTCGATAATGTCGCGAATCTTAAATCGCTCACCAATTTGAGTCAGCTCAGGTCCCAGCGATTTGCCGAGTGTGCCCAGCCTATGGCAAGTAACGCACTTGGCCGCTGAGTACATCTTCTGCCCGTTCGCAAAGTCCCGATCCTGTAGCCCAGCAGACACAGCGTCTAACAACTCTTCGGTCGTCCATTTTCGTCCTGGTCCTTCAGGCGTCGGAAGTTCCGTTTCCTGTGACGCGGCGACCAGCTCAATCGCAGCAAACTCCGAACGAGAAGACTCCGGAATTTGTTCCAAAGCGGCCGAACGAATTCGCGACCAAAAGTCAACGTACCAGTATCCACCTTTTGAATTTTGTACGGCGTCGGCCATTAGTTGGAAGTATCTTCTCCGCTGATTCTTTGACCAACCGGATTTCATCCAGACAAGCATTTGTGCATCGTGCATGCGGTCTATCAAGGGTGCAGCGATGAGTATGTCGCGAACTGATTCGCTATATTTCGCGTTGCGTTCAAAGCCGACTTTGCCCAGAGTTGGCCGTTTACCTTTGTCCTGCTCCATATGCACAAGCATTTGTTCAGTTGCACCATCGACTTGCAAACAACAAAACAACCTGGCTAACTCACGATTCACCGCCACTTCTTCGTAAGGATATTTAACCAACGCTCTTTCAAGCGCAGGCCGTACTACACGCCGGACTGAATCATTACCGCGTGCAACGCACAACTGAAGGCATCGCAGCCAAGCCAGACGTTGCCAATCGCCTAGCGATCCCAGGTCATGCAAAACCAATCGCCTAGCGACCTGATCAATTTGATCGGAATCGACTTTCCGTGCTAGCGCGAGCAGACCATTGATTTGTTTGGCTGGCACTTGTTCGGCTAACACTTCAGTCTGCCAGCTATCCACAGGCTGGGACTCCAGAGCAACTCGAGCAGCAAAACGAATGGCACGATCAGAATCGCCCAGGTGCTCCAGCGCCCTCGAGACCGCTAATGGATCTTCAAGCCCGTGATGGCTTTCGAGAGCTCTGCGTGTTTCCCGAGCGGCAACCATCGCGTCGCTGACCGGTTGTACAGGTGCAACATTTTCTTCACCTTGATAGCGAACCCGATAGACGGCCGATCCAAGCCGTCGACCACCGACAACAAAATACATGGCACCATCAGACCCGATCGCCAAATCAGTTACCGGCAACCCACGCCCACCGACAAACTCTTCAAATCTCGAACGGTACGATGCCCCATGCGGCTCAAGATGAACAGCGTAGATGGCTGCGAACGTCCAGTCACATGCAAAGAAGGCTCGTTGGTACTTCGCCGGAAACTTTGCGCCATAGCCGAACACGACACCTGTTGGAGATCCGGGGCCAATATTCAAGACAGCACCACAACTGTCTTCGTAGTATGCAGGCCATTTGGCTACATCGCCGCGCCATCCGAATTCACCTCCGCTTACCAGATGACAAATCCGAGTTGGTCGGTACCACGGGGCGCCCAAATCCCACTCCATATCAGAATCGTATGTGAACAATTCACCTTGTTGATTGAACGCCAAATCAAAGCTGTTTCGCAAGCC
>DNPC01000169.1 GCA_003501565.1 Planctomycetaceae bacterium
AGCAATTCGCTGATCAACACAAGTCCTGTTTCGTCGGCAGGCGAGCTCGCGTAGTGACCATGCGAGATTGACGGCACTCGCCGCACAATGATTCAAGAAATTCGATTGGCACCGCAGACAATCAGCGCATGGTGGCTGAAAAGTGCAGGCAAGTCGCCGGAAGACGACCGAGAGAATTACGAAGCGAGTCGGCGCACCGACGGTGACGTGCTGAACGAACTTGAGGGGCTTGTTCTGTCACGTTTCCCATCGCAAGAAAGTCCTCCTCCTCGTCCGACGACATCCATCCAAAGGCTCAGTGGCCTTGAGCATTCGGAATCATTGAACTCGTCAACTCGCTGAGGCTCCTATGCGGATACTACTCGTTGGCTCGACAGGCCTAACCGGAAGAATCGTCGCCAATAGGCTCCGGGAAAACGGGGCGGGATTGATGACTGAGCTGGACGTAGTCGCATTCCATCGCGAAACGTCCGATACCACAGTCCTGCCCGGCGGTATCTCGCACGCGGTCGGCGATCTGGAGAATCTCCAATCAGAGCTGCTAAAGAATGTAAACGTCGTCATATTTGCAGCCGGTTCGGGTTCGAAGACAGGCCCGGAAAAAACAATAGATGTCGACCAAAACAGTGCAATCACTCTGATGGATCTCTCCGTCGATCAACGCGTTGATCATTTCGTAATGCTCAGTTCCAAAGGGGCCGAAGCACCCGAAGAAGCCGAGCCGTCGATCCAGCATTACATGAGAGCCAAGCGAACAGCCGATGATCATTTGATTCGCTCCGGTTTGAGCTATTCGATCATCCGTCCCGTTCCGTTGACAACGGCATCACGCGCCGGCTGCATAACGCTGGCGCCGAGAGTTGCGGCCAACGACCACGTTTCCCGCGAGGATTTAGCAGATGTTCTGATCGCGGCCATGAGTCACTCTTCGCTCGTTAATCAGGTTGCAGAACTCGGAAGTGGCTCGACGCCGACCGATCTAGCGGTTGCTTCATTTCGGGCTTTGCAATCACACGAGGACTAAGCCTACCTGTAGGCCGTGGCCAGTCAGAGAGAGAACTCGAACCAGATGTCGAGCAACTGCCAATCGGATGCATTCTGATCACGAATGAACGAACCGACGGTTACATAGTCGTAAGCAACAACGTACTTGACACGATCGGACTTTCGATACGTCAGGCGGAAAATTGCATCGGCACCGGTGAATCGGTTTCGGTTGGCGGTCGGTTCGAAACGCAATACTCCGCCGACGTTATAGACGCCATCATCGGCGCTGAGCCGCCAGAAGGGCTCTATGCCCAACTCAAGATTCACGCGATCGGTGAGCGCAAAGTCGATCGCGGCCCGAAGATCGAGCATGTTGCCGGGACCGAACGGTGCCAATTCGCTGAACGTGCCTCCTGTTGGGAACAGCCCATCGTAGGTCTGAAGCCGGCTGGATTGTCGATTGGTATCGCCGGACGTGATGTACGCGTGAAGCTTCAAGGTGGGTTGAAATGGGGCTTCGTCGAACTTGTAGTCCATACCGGAATAGGCGGCAGCCGCGATGACGGCGCTTCCTTCGAAGCCGCCGAGCTGCAGCGTGATTTCGTTATCCAGGCTCAATGCACCTCGCTTGGAAAACCAGCGTGCCCCTAGCGTTGTCCGAAACTCTTCGCCCACCCCTTGCGCGTAGACTGCTCTTCGATTCCAGGTCGTCAGTGCATATAGGTCTCGGCCGGATGTTCTCTCTTCGTTGAACCAATCAGTGCGATAAACCCCGCCAAGGAACTGGTCCTCATTTGGTCGATCATCGAATATTCCAGCTGATGGACGGACGGGAAACACAGCGAGATAATCGATCTTTTGCTGCTCGTCCGTCTGCCGCAGGATCACACCGTCGAACCTTCTTCGAATGTTAGGGCCAAGCGGATTTGCAATCAGTCGCCGGGCTCCGTAGTTGACTTCGGCTCGCCCGAGTTGATATTCCCAGCCATCGCTCCAAGCCGGACCGATCAATTTCAGCTGATTGAGATCAAGTTCGTTTTTATCGAGAAAGCGCGGGCCGCCGCGTCGGCCGACAACGGTCGTCGTGATCAACTCGACATGCAAGGTATGGTCGTTTGGAAGCGTGGCCGTCACGCTGGGAATCAGTCTAGGAAGCCAATATCCCGGCTGGTCGACACCAGTGCGAAACTGATCATTCTGATCCGCTTCAAATCGCTGCCGAATGTCCAACCCAAACTCGAAGATCGAAGACTCGTCCGGTTCGATCAGGAGCGATTCAGGGGTGGGAAGACTTTGAGATTGAGCTGTGGAAGTCGAATGACAAGCGAACAAGACGAATATCATCGCCGAAAGTAGGAACATCGTCTGGTTCACGTGTGCTTCCATGCTCATCATGGGACCGGGTGGATCCCGTCTGTGAATTGAGGCTCAAGCGGTGGGCTCGTTCAGAAAAGGTGAAAGTCCCCGGCTCTGGTTGAATTGATCTCCGGTTCGGTGGATCACACGGAATTCGTGACTCTTGTCCTTAGCGATTCTGGTTCATTCGAACAGCGGTGGAAGCCGTTGCCGCAAATGACGGGTCGCCTGGAAAACCGCCCCGGACGATCTCGTCCGAGGCAGCACAAGGTCACCGCCTGTATCATGGTTACCATTGGTAACTCAAGATCAGTCCCGCTTGGTCGGAATCTCGACGGCAATTTTGTCGATGATGTTGTGGTTGATTGCGGTCCAATAGACCGACTTTTCTAGGTCGAGATGCTGGCCTTCATCTGCCTCGATCTTCTTGTAACCGGGACTCATCAGAAAGTCCTCAACCGCACTCATGTTGGCAAACTCCATGACGGTAATCCCGTCCATGTCTTTTCCTACCGGATGCCAGAACAGCTCGCCCTCCTTGTCAGGACCGACATTGTGTAGCTGGGCATAACGCGTCACGAACCTGTGGGTGGCCGTTTGTGCCAGAACAAGGTCGGCGTGCTGTGTACGCCAGTGCTTTTGCCACATCTCCTTATCTACACCGTCCTTAAGGCGATGAATTTTGATCAGCATGACGGCACCACGTGGTCCGCGGTTGGGAACAATGATGTATTCCTTGGCGATCAGGTGTGGGACGCTCCGGAACATGATCTGTTCTTCGGGAACGATCTTGGCAGGGAACTTTCCTTGTCCAAATGAGATTTGGAGCTCTTCCAAGGTGTTGAATGCCATGTACGCAAATCCGTCATATTGCGGGCGTTTGTAGGCCGGGATCTTGCCAAGCAACTTGGAGTAGAGGTGATCTCCTCTATCGACGGGCGGCTGGTACGGAGGTGGGAAGAATGATGTTGGTCCGCTTGAGATCCGATGCACCTGATCGTAGCGAAGCATCAGTGCCATGCTCTGATCATCCGGGTTGTCCTTGTGAGTAAATCGCATCCCATGGATCTTTCTCCAGTACTCATTCCACTTTTCACTGACGTGGTACGGGTTGGAATCAAAAGCCAGATCTTCGGGTTTGGCTGTCTTGAGATCGATCAATTTTCCATTGCGATCCAGCAGATTGTTCGGGTCACGTGGACGTTCGGACTCCGGCGTGAGGTCTGGTCTCATCAAGAATGCCGGCAAAACGTAGAGCGGTTCGCCACGGTTGCTGTAAACCGCTGGGTCGTCGGCCGTGTTGCGGTCTGTTGCCTTGTCAGTCTTGTGTCCATAACTCTTGCGGTATGGAGGTCTCTCCAATATGTCGGCGAGCGCGTGAGGCACAAACATGTACGCGACGATTGCCAGGACTGGTATCGAGGCCAGTCCGGCCCACAAATAGCGACCACGCAACGAGGTCTGGTTGGAAGAAGTGTCTGATTTGTTCATGCGATTTCGCTCCTTGTCAGGAAGGTGTGAGGAAGTTGGTCAAGGTCCTGTAAGCAGCGAATTTAATTCAGACCCCGCCTTCACTTCTTGAACAATCGTGCAAGAGGAAAGCTCGCTTGCTTGGGTAAGATGGCACCTCAGTGTTCTGGACGGTGCGCCGGAAACGGAAGCAAATGCAAACGTACGTTCTTTAGAAACGAACGACAAAGAAATGAGTCGGACAATGGAGTCGGTTTATCCCAAAGGCCTTGCGGAGAGAGTGAAAGCACGCTGGCCTGAACTGAATATCTCAGCATCACACTTGCCAGAGCCTGGACCACTGGCCGATTTGATCGACATCGCGTACCAGACCAGTCTCCTGGAGGAAGAAAGTCGTCACGTCACGGCGAGAATCGCATTCCTTGACCGAAGCGATTCCGTGGCTGCGTCAGCACCACTCTCCACACCACTGGAATTCGATGCGCCAATCCCGTTGACGCCTCACAGCGTTCGCAAGCTGGCGGCAGCAGTGAGTTACTTCCGCTCGCTGCTAAAGGTGGGATTGAATGCCTCTGGGGGATGGCAGATCCAGGGGATGGTCACAACCGGAACGCATTGGATCAATCACGATGCCGGTCCGCATGATCAAGCAGGTTCACTTCCCGCCTGTTTAATCGTTCATGTGAATGGTCCCGGACATCTGTTGATTACATACGGAGCCCAGCGTGTGCTCGAATCTCACGGCGGTATGGTGCTGGAAGACGCCTTCGATCCGTTTCGTTCCGCTTGGCTTCCGCGTCGATTCGTGAAAGTGAGGGAGTCCTTGTTGGCCGATCTGCCCGCAACCGTTCAGCAAGGCTCATCCCAGATCTGTGAATCCTTTGTCAAGGACTTTGCTCAGAGCGTCGTGCGACGGGCACTGCGATTATCGCGCACCCGTCGACACGGTGGGATGTTGGTGTATCTCCCGCTCGGTGACGAAGGTGAGCGAATTGCTGACGATTGGTTTCGCTTCCGAGTGCGGTTCAAGCCCAACGATCATACGAAGCGATTTCGTCAAATGATGCTGCGACTGATGGAACGAGCTCATCAAGTGGGAACGCGCCACGGGCTACAGGTGATTACTTGGGACGACTATCAGCATATGGATGACACCGAACTCATGAAGATTGATCGTGAGCTGATTGAGTTCGCTCACCTGCTGGCAGATTTGATGGACATCGACGGTTCACTCGTTTTGGATCGCAGTTTTCGCTTGATCGGATTTGGGGCCGAGATTCTGGGAGACTCGCACGCAAAAGTGGTTCATCGGGCGATTGATCTGGAAGCGACACAGGCAGCTCCTGAAGCGGCCGACTCAGCGGGAACTCGGCATCGCTCTGCGTATCGTCTTGTCAATGGCGTGCCGGACGCGGTCGCGGTGGTTGTTTCGCAGGACGGCGATGTTCGGTTCGTCGCCAACCAGAACGATCGGACGACCTACTGGCCGTATCTGCCGTAAATCAGATCACTCGTCTCCGAATGCTCTTCGAGTCCCTGTGAAAGAGGCTCGTAACGACGCGTTTCCGAGTGTCACCTCTGCAAGAGTCCACTTCGCCAATCGAACGCAAACGCAACTCAGCTTTGCCTCGCACAATTGTTCAAGAGATCTCTCTACTCAAATCAGAGAATTGATTGGGTGGCTGGATCCTCGCAGCCACGACCACGCAGCCGATCTCTTCAGTTCGATTGAGCAAAATCGCAACCCCGAAAACACACCAGCAGCCCATGAATACGACCGCTCACCCACGATTGTCTTCACCACTTGTATTGAAAGAGCTTGAGCTTGCGAACCGACTGGCGGTGGCACCGATGACCCGAGTTAGTTCAACCGAGTCGGGCGAAGCGACAGAGCTCATGCAACGATATTACTCTGACTTTGGCAAGGGAGGATTTGGGCTCGTGTTGACCGAGGGGATTTACACGGACGAGCTGTATTCTCAGGGCTACTTTCACCAACCTGGTCTTGCTAACGAGCGACATGTTTCGTCGTGGAAGCCAATTGTCGATGCCGTGCATGAGCAAAGAACGCCTATCATCGCTCAGCTGATGCACGCGGGAGCGTTATCACAGGGTAATGTTCATAGCAACGATCGCATTGGCCCGTCGGCTGTAAAGCCAAAAGGGCGACAACTGGTCTTTTATCGAGGTGAAGGCGAGTTTCCCGTTCCAAAGGAAATGAGCGTCTCAGATATCGAGGAAGCCAAGGTTGGATTCGTGAATGCGGCACAGAACGCTGTAGCAGCTGGTTTCGACGGAGTCGAAATCCATGCATCGAACGGATACCTACTCGACCAGTTTTTGACCGTTGGAGTAAACCTTCGCGATGACGAATATGGGGGGCCTATTGAAAATCGCATCCGATTGACCGTCGAGGTGATCCAAGCAGTGCGTAGCGCTGTAGGGGATGACTTCGTCGTAGGTGCTCGAATCGCTCAAACGAAGGTGAACGATTACGAGTATCGTTGGCCAGGTCGAGTTGAAGATGCAAAGGTCATTTTCCAAGCGATAGCGGAAGCGGGATTGGACTATGTCCATACAACGGAGCGGCACGCGAATCTGGCGGCGTTTGACAACCAACGCGAAAGCCTTGCTCAGCTCGCCAAGCAATCTTCTGGACTACCGGTAATCGCGAATGGCGGATTGCACAAACAGCAGCTTGCAACCGAGATGTTGGAGTTTGGTCATGCGGACATCATTTCGATAGGTCGTGGTGCGATCGCTCAAAGCGATTTTGCAAGCCGCGTTCTCGACGGACGGCCGACCTTAGAGTTTGACGCTGCGGTGCTAAATCCAGTCGCCGATCTCGCAAACCAGTATCGAGTGCAAGGACAAAGCTGAAGTGACCGCTGGAGGCATATTTGACTAGGTCGCCAAGGAAAATTTCAAGAAAACTTGCTATCAATTCTAGTGGCAGCACGCCAGCGTTAGTCGGCTTTCTGGCTTTATGGACCAAATACCTTTCCGTAGCCTTTCTGACTACTTCTTTCCCTTCGAGAGCGGAAGCACGAGAACTTTGTCCGCGCTCCTGCGTCTTGTCTTCGGTCAGGGCAATACCAGCTGAAAACACAGGCATCGCCATCTCTCCAAACGGTCGATTGCAAATCGGCAAAGGCATGCGGTCCCACCGATTAGTGGTGCCACTAGGAAAAACTCGCTATTCTATGGGGTGGATTTTTCGTCTGCCCCCTGAACCGAAGGTACTCGCTCATGGTCGAAATCGCTGACAAGCAGGCTTCGTCAATGGTAAATCGAGCTCCCTCCGAGACAACACGCCGCAATCGTATCCGCTCGTCATTCGATGATCTCTTCATATCCCCTGAGGAACTATCCAAGAAACGCCTTGCGAATGAACTGGCTTCGGAACTCTGGAGACGACTGCCAATATCACGTTCAGCCGAGCAGTCCGGCGGACGAGGAATAGAGAAGACTATCCGGATAGCAACGTCGAGCGCATCTCAGGTGCAAGCTTGGTATAGAGAGCTCTGCGATTTCGTTCCGGCCATCGCCAAGGCCGCGATTGAGCTTCGCGGTGAAAAGCTAAGCGATGCAATGAGCCTCGAACTGTCAACTGACATGGAGCGACAGATGCTGCAGGGGGTCAGATATCCGCTCCCGAGTCGTTCCTTCGTAGACTTCAAGTTTGCTGCCCTACCGCCTGCCGAAGCATGGACTCAGGCACAGCGCCGTCTTGAGCAGGAATGTCTTCAATTTGCGAATCATGTGTTTGCCCTCTTCGATCTTCTGCAACAAAAGAGCATCATCGGTCAGATTCAGGAAACATCATCTACGTGTCGTTTTACTTTCTTCCGCCGAATTGCGATCGCCGCTCCGCCCAAGCACAAGATCGAGAAACGCTCGCGAGTAGATCCCATCTTTCAGTTTCCGGGTCACACGATCTTTCTCGAAGAGAGTTTTCAGATCTCTGACTATGGCATCCAGCATAGGAACTGCCAATGTGTCCATCACGTTCGCAACCCGGTCCTTAACCGGCCGAATGAAACTGCAAATCCACTTCCTGAAAAGTACCGATGCCTGATCGATGCCTGTCCGGACTGGCTCGCTGACTCGGTTCGCGTCTTGGAAGGTGAGCTCTTTCGCGAGGAACGCATCGAGTGGGATCTCTACACCGAAAATCGCCGCGATAAGGATGAAAAAGTGATTGAACGTGTACGCCGTTGCCCTGCTGTAGTCTTCGGTCCGTTTATCCTTGCGGGCTGGGGAGAGGCCACGATCAAAGAAGAAGAAAGTCGCCAGCGTCGGAAGCAAACCGCTACCACGAGGAAGTTGTTTGCCAAGAAGGCTCGAATAAGCGACATGCTTGCACTTGTCGTTGGCGTTTTGGCGGTTGCCGTCATCGCCTTGACCGGGGCGACGACAGCAGCAACGACATCGCTTGCCGTTCTTCTTGGTCTGGCCGCGATGCTCTTGGCAGGCAACGCAGCACATTTGAGAATGATCGCACGTGAGAGTTTGTCGGCAACCAAAGTACTCGCTCATAGCACCTTGATTGGCGCGACGGTCTTTGCTGTCCAAGGCTTGCTATTTGGAATGATGCATTGGTCGCTTCCTGCATTTGGACTGGCCGCGTTGGCGAGCATTTGCGCGGTTGGTGCCTTCAGTGTGCAGAATGCTGACGCAACGATGGGCGGGGCTCGTGTCGGCTGATGCAACCGTCAATGATGGTGTCCCCTCCTCTAACGCGGTTTCCGCCGAGCGACGAAACCGGTCCGCTCAGAGAAAATGGAGGTTCTCCGGGATTCTAACCGCAGCGTTGTTCGCCGCTCTGATGTTCGGCTTATTGACCGTCGGATTCAGAATGCACCAAGCAGAGAAGGATCGCGAGAGCTTAGAAACAACTCAGGGCGAATCTGCTGGCCTTGTGAACCGCATCAAGGAGAAGATCTCCGAAGCCGCGCCTTCATCCGGTGAATCGACAGCAGATCTCACCAAACTCAATGTGGAGTTACAGCGTGCCGCGATAGAGATTGAGCTCGCTCAGACAAGACGGGCGTTGCACCATCTTGAGGACGCCAGAGCTGACTGGAACGAACTTCTCGATGCGACACTTTCAGATTCCTTCGGCAAACGCATTGCCTGGGATGAAGAATTGTTGCTTCAGTTTCTTGCCCTTCGGCAGATGCCCGCGCCCAGTGAATCGGAACCGACCGAGCCGCAGGTTTTCGAACACCTTGCTGCAATTCACCGTGAGGCAAGCAGCCCAACTGCAGACGTTGAATCGATCCATCGCTTACGAGATGAACTAGGAGAAACCACGCAGTTCATTATCGTGTCGTTCGTGTTCCACCAAGCCCGATTGAATCACCTTCATCAAATTCGAAGAACGGCTGCTGCCGGCCCCATAGGCAATACTGAGCTTCACGCCGCTATCTCAATGCGTGAAGACGACCTCGCGAGAGAGTTGACGTCCGCTGCGGATGAAGCCGCAGACAAATTGGAAGCTTCAATGGACGAGGAATCGAGGCTGCTTTCTGAACAGCGAGACGACACCGCCAATGATGTGACGCATCTTGAATCTCAAATTGCCCTGCTCGTGAGAGGAGAGAAACTCGATTCCCAAGCCGATGCAATCAGCACACAGCCACTCGTTTCGCGAGGCGACTACGTCCGAGAGCTTCAGACCATCCGCGAAGATCTGACTGCGTTTACATCACCCGGTTACGTCCAACCTGAGTCAGCCGACAAACTCGTGTACCACAAAACCAAGCTCCCCTTTTCTTTCTCAGCACTGAAGCGAATTGGCGCGTTGGAAGACTCCGAGAAGGGACTGGCGATCCTGTTCCGAGCCGGCGGTTCAAAGACCGCGACCCAACAGAATGACAGACCTCTCGGTAGTTTTCCGAGAATGAATTCCATTTCCGAGCTTCGTAAGCCCGATGTCTTTGCTCGCGTGAAGGACGCGCAGCGGCTGTTACGCACCTATGGCCAACTGATGGTTGACGACGGTCTCCTTTCACCCTGAGGTGTGCATGTCACAAGTATCGCCCTACGCTCGCTCAACAGCCGAACGCACCAGTAATCGCAACGCAACCGTTCTCTTCACTGCAGTGTCTGCCGCGATCTTCTTTGCTGCTTTATGGCTTTTCGATCCGAGCAATCCTTCATTGGAGCCGGATACAGGAGAATCTTCGCAGGAAAGCTTGGCAACATCAGAACCTCCACCGGAGACGCGCGTTACTAACGAGAGAAAGGAAGCTGGCTGGGCGGCCGAAGTTGCGGCGATCGAGCGGCAACTACCACGCTCCGACTCAGCCAACTTTGCAGACCTGAGATTCCGCCTCCAAGCCCTGTTGGGGATCTTGGAAGCAGAAGATTATTCGCCAGAATCTGCGGCAAGCATTCGACATTCGCTCGACGAACTGCGGCAGCACGCGATGATATTGAGCGGTCAGACGAGTCGCCCAAACGTGGATGCAGAAGGTCTTGCAGAAGGCGTTTCTGCTGCTGCTCAGTCAATGAAGTTGGCTGAGCAGGAGTTGCTGCGAGATGCTCGCGAGAGAGCTGAGCGCCAAACCCGCCAACGGAAAGAACCAGCACTCCGTGAGGTTCGACTTGCTCTTCGTGACAATCAGGACAAGGCAGCCGGGCTGAGACGCCAGATCGCGAGGTTGCAGCAAGAACAAAGCGCGTTCGAAGCGAAGGCTGCCAGAGCTGCTGCCCTGCACCGCGACATGGCCGACGTACAGCGATACCTGCAACCGTTCACCGCACCCGGCTATCTCCAACCCAAGAACGATCGTAATGCTTGGGATACCGAACGAACCGTTGACGCGAAGCCGGTTTCACTCGCCAGACTGAAACGCTTGGGCGCTTTGGACGACACGATGGAGGGACTCAAACGCCTCTACATCTTCGGCGGTGGCAAGAATCCTGTTCTCAATAACTCTCGGCCGCTCGGTTCGTTTCCTCAGTACTGGGCACAGCACCTGAGTAAACCGGAAGTGCGGCGTGCGGTGGAACGTGCCCAGCAACTTCTTCGCGATCACGGTCAAGCCCTCGTCGAGGAACAACTGCTATCACCATAGCGAACGGATAACTTGCACCATGACGAATTCTTGGGAATGGGCCGAGAAGCACAACAGGCAAGAGCGACATCGTCGGCGTTTCCGAGTTTTCGGCATCCTGATGATGTTTTGCTTCCTGATGTTTGTGGTTGGAATTCCTCCGATCTTCAAGCCCGATGATGATGTACTGCAACCGCCTCCCAACGATCGCAATGAGCAGATGGCGGAAATCGCTGGTGATTCGGAACAGCAACGCCCTCTCCAGTCCGAAGAAGATCGCGATCCAGCATCGAAGACTGCGAATCCGGAAAGCCAATCAAACGACAGTTCCGAATCGGAGCTTCCGGCAAACATGGAATCACCGCCGGTCGAAGTGACTTTGCCTGCGATTGCCAGTGACCTTTCAGCCCCAGAAGAACCGACACCCGACCCTGCACAACAGAGGGCGGCCAAGGAGGCGATCGCCCGGCTGAAGAGCAGGATTCAACAGATTGACCGTGGTGATAGCCGTCTCGAGCGGTTTGGCGGAGAGTCGTGGAAGTCCATTCGGGTTCTGGAAGAGACTGCGAATAACACTGAGGACGCAGGTGTCGCCCTTGAGTCCGCAAGCAAAGCAGTTGAGCAGCTCGAAGAACTCGTTCCTGAGCTTGATTACCTAGAGTTTCGCGAATCCATCCGAGGACAGGACGCTCGCAAAGTCTTGACGGCGCTTATCGACTTCCACCGTTCACATGCGAATCATCCACGGCTGCCGGAACTGGAACAGTCCCTCACGCGGCTACCACATAAGAAATGGCTGACTATGGCAGCCGAAGAGTTGAAGGCCTCTCCCCCCAACGACGCTGGGTTCTCCGAAGGCTGGTTGCCAATCGCTTCAGCATGGCAGCTCGTTGGCAACGATGCAGAAGCCCGCGATGCCGTGCGACAGGCGATCGAAGCTCTGCCTCGCATGACATTGCCCGAGCGCGTGATCGAATCAACTATCGAGATCTGCCAGCACGAGTCATTCGACACGGCCTCGTCAGGCCAGTTGATCGAAGACGCAGCGAACATGTGTGAGCAGATCGCGACGAAGTGGACTCGCGGGACGTACTTCGCCAATCTCTCTGGACTTGCTTCCAAGCTCGGCCATCCCTCGCTCGCTGCGAAGCTACTTGAGCAGGCGGTGTCGCCGGACAACATGACCGTCAAGTTTGGCTTAACCAAGAAGCTGGTCCTCACCCAACAAGCGCGTGCTGCGTCTTGGACCGCAGAACCTGAATCGATCTTCGAGATCTGTACCGACTTGGAGAAGCTCAGCTATCCCAAGCCAGTCTACAACGTGAACGCTTACGGTCATGCTGCGATCGCCGCTGCGAGGCAAAACGACGAGACACAGTTCTTTCGAGCGATGCTCCTGACAGAAAACGCGTTGGCTCCGCTGCGCGTCTATGACTATCCGAATTATCTCTACGCAGTTCGGCTTGCCGAAGCAAATCTACTGCACCGAAGGTGGCGGGCGGCAGTCATCGTCGCGAACAATATTCCCGATCCTTATGTTCGCGCGTCTTTACTGTTCCGAATCATGGAACATGCACCACAGGAGATTCGCACTCGTAATCTCCCTGATCTTTTCAAGCGATTCGCGGATCAGCGATACGCTTCGCACGCGTGCGCTGGACACGCCGAGCATCGCCTGCGTTCCGGCGAAAGTCTGCTTTCGGTTGCGTCATGGACTCTCTCAGTTCCTCTTGCATCTCAACGAGCTGCCGCGTTTGCAGGGATCGCGCGTACCACCGTCGCTGCAACTGTCTCTGATGATCATGTTGAAGATCAGTTGCACACTGCTATTAACCTTGAGGATCCAACCTCATTGATGGAAGCAGCCGAAAGGAGTGCTCATCGGGTACAGGAGTCAGTTGACGCTGCGTTTGTCTGGTTGCAAATCGCCCGCACTTGGAACTTGTTGGGAAGGACACAGAGATACCGACAAGCTCTCTCAAGTCTGGATGATCAACTCTTCGATGCATGGACGGTCGTCTGGGAAAACCGCCCGCCTGTAGAGCGTGCCTACAACGGTGGCTATATCGACGCTGATAAACGTCACCGCGACGACGAAAAATGGACCGTCGGAATGATCGTCGCCTGCCACCGACACCTCGCGGAGATGCAGACAGACTTAGGCGATACACGTGGTGCAATGGAATCTTGCCTGAACTTGGCTAATGCCGCCGGCTTTCTGGATTCGACGGCCACGTTTGACAACTCGAACTTCCTTTACCTCAAAGCATTGCTCAACCGTCTTCTGGGAGCCACGAGTGTTGGGCCCGATGCCGTCCCGCTGAAAGAACACCGTTCCCATCGATACACTCGGGCATTGATGGCGGCGTGGGCCAAGGATATTCCCGGCCTTGAAGCAGCACTTCCAGAGCTTGTCGAGAATTCGCAGCGAAGACTAGGCTCCGCTGCCGAGAAAGCACAATCAGCCCGCGCGTATGGCGAACTGGCGATTCTGTATGCCGAACGTGGAAACATCGAATCGTATCGCGATGCTCGTCGATCAGCCCAGAGTCTGATCACTCAGCGACGAGCCGGTTCCGAAATGAAACTGCTTCTCGCGACTGCAGATGCTCTGGCCGGTGAGTTCGCCCTCGCCGAAACAAACCTCGTTGGTGGCACACTTGGTTGGTACGGAGACGCAAACCGTCCCCGAAGGCAGCTTGCTGTCTCCCTCGCAGCAGACGGGCAGTGGGAGAAAGCGATGGACCATGCACGTAAGATCTCACCTACTCAACCTCTCTATCGAGCCGAGGCATGGGCAGCCGTCGCCGAAGGGCGCAGAAAGACAGGTTCCGAAACAGATGCAGAACTTCTCGCATGGATCGATTCTTTAAATTCGAACGTCGACCGAGCGGCAGCCTACTGCGGTCTGGCTCTCGCCTCGGCAACCACTGAATAGAAATCGGCGATCAACCCAACTTCTGACACTCTCCAACAAAAGCAACAACACTCCAAAGCTCATCACGGCTTGTCGCGATAGCTGCTTTCGTCTGCGCCAATCATCGTCGGGGCGGGGCCGGGTGAACCCAACGATGACCGGCTCCGACAAAAGCAGCCTCGAACGCGCACAGCTTTCCAAAAATAATTGTCAAACGGAGTCGATGGCCAAATGTACGTGCTCGAACTACTCATCTTCTTCGTTGCGGCAGCGATTCAGGCGTATGTAGGGTTTGGTTATGCGATCTTCTCCATCCCGCTGTTGTTGCTGTTCGTTGGCCGCGACTATCAAGCTGCTGTCGTCGTGTGCAACATCACGTTTTTGCTCCAGAGCGGGATCATGACGGCAAGTGTTCTGCGGCACATTCGCGTCATAGAGGTATTGGCTGTCGGGGGGCTTGTACCTGTAGGAGCTTGGCTGACGAACGCGACGGCTTTCGCAGCGATGGACCAGCCATTGATCCGCTTCGCTTTCGCCAGCGCGTTCGGAGCGTATTTGATCTACATCGCACAGCAGTTCCTAAGGCGTTGGGAGAGCTCGGCTAGTTCTGCGTCACCCGCTTTGGACGCGGAAGAAACTCCTCACGCGGATTCCGGCAGCATCCCTGATGAGTCGTCCGAACACCAGTCTCGCCTGTCACCGGTCCTTCGCTGCTTTCTGTCACTGCTGACGGGGTTTGTAACGGGTGCAACCGGTGTCGTGTCTGGAACAACCGGTCCACCGCTCATCGCATACGGCCGCTTTCGCCACTGGGATGAAGAACACATTCGTATTTTTCTACAGCCAGTGTTCTGTTGGTCGGCTTTGTCGAGCTGCGTGGGATACTGGTGGCAAGGTCATCGTTCGCCCTCGTTCGCTGCGCTCAACAGTGTTGTCGCATCCCCATCCGTGTTTGGATATGCCGTTTCGGTGGCCTTGGGCACTGGCTTGGGGCTTTGGCTGCAGATGACCAGCATTCGCAACAAGCAGAAGCGTGATAGCTTTCGATGGTACTTCTACCAGATCCTGCGACTTCTCGGCGTGTTGATGATCCTTCAACAACTTGTTTCGTGGATTGTCGGGAATCAATGAACGTCGGAGTGAATCAGGACGGACCAAAAGTGTGAGCTACGTCAGTTTCAACCTTACGTGGCGAGCTGCCAGCCGCTCCGGCGGATTGTTCCGGAGCAGCCAGCAGTCAACCTCCATGGAATCCACTAGTCGTCTTCGTCTCTCGCTGAAGTCGCAGCTCTTCGATTGAGTTGATCTTCGAACCGCTGACGAAGAACCTCGGAACCGAAGAGTGTCACGAGATAGAACACGAAAACAAGCAGATTCACCCATTCAGCCTGAATGAATCGGATCACTTCGGCCATCGGAATCAATCTCCTAATTGGTTTGGGGAATGTAAGACCATCGACCACTGGCTGTCAGTAGTCGAAGGCCCTGCACCTCAACCGACGAGAAGGATCGATCCGACGTTCAACCTTTCGACGAAGCTCACCTGAAACACATACCACTGTTTCGATCAGCCTCAAAATGAAAGATGGCCCAGCAACGCCGGGGTTGTACTCGGGTTCAACTTCCAGAATGCCCGCACCCGGAGCGGTATCAAACCGCTGTCCCAGCTTCCCACCAGCCTGAAGTACCAATCTACGATGCGACCCCATTGTCTAAATGCGTAAGAATGGTGACGACGCTCCCCCAAGACCAATGACCGCGCAGACTGCAGAAATCTCCCGACTCGCGTGAAAGGATTCGGTACGTCCTGGCTGTTTATGGGTAGACAGCGAGAATGTACGCATGAAATCCCTCCTTCCCGAAACGCGAAACAGTCTGATCGCTCGGCTTCCCAATCCGCAGGATGCCGACGCATGGGATCAGTTTGTCGAGATTTATCAGCCGCTCGTGTTTCGACTCGCACGCAGTAAAGGCTTTCAGGACGCGGACGCTCTCGAAATTACACAGGAAGTCATGGTGGCGGTCGCGGGAGCCGTCGAGCGCTGGGAGCCTGATCCTGAAAGAGGACGGTTCCGCGATTGGCTGTTCCGAATTGCTCGCAATCTCATGATCAAGTATCTGACACGGAAGAAACACAAACCACTTGGCACCGGCGATTCAGCAATCAACGCGTTGCTACATGACCAGTCCGATGTCGAACCAAACTCCGAAGTGCTGATCCTCGAACACCGCCGTGAAGTCTTCCGCTGGGCGGTCGAACAAGTGCGTGAACAGGTCACCGAGAACACCTGGCAGGCGTTCTGGATGGCCAACGTGGAAGGAATTGAAACGAAGCACGTCGCGAAGGAATTGGGCATGTCCGTCGGAGCCATCCATATAGCCTGCAGCCGAGTCCGCAAGCGTTTGCGAGATGTGATCGAACCCTTTCAGGAGCGGAACGATGTCGAATAACAAACACGTCTCCGACGACCAGCTTCTGGTGTTGCTCCACGCCGACGAAGACAGCCGTGAGTTCCGGGAGACAAACTCCCATGTCGAGAACTGTTCGGAATGCCAAAGACGGCTCGACGACCTAGCCGGCGACACTTCGATTGCCGCGGCGACTCGCGAATTGCTCAGTGACTATCCGTGGCATGAACTGTCGACGTGTCGCGAATTGTCTAAGTCGGCGGGATATGCGCCGGCAGACATCGCGGCCTCGGACTCGCTCGATTTCCTGAACGCTCCGAGCCATCCAGAAATGCTGGGCCGGTTGGGACGTTATGAAATCGAGCGCGTCAT
>DNPC01000174.1 GCA_003501565.1 Planctomycetaceae bacterium
CATCCATCAAGCCGACCACCTGTAATGCGGCGGCCCGCCGGTTAGGCGCCGGACTTTGCAGCTGACGCGTTAGGATTTCGTCGTATTCTGTTACTAATTTCCGGACTATGCCCGCCATTGCCCGGCATAGCGAGGTGGGCCACATCCGGACCGCTTCGGTCAGCCCCTCGATCGTGAACTCACGGAAGAACTGTTTGGCGGTCGCTCGGAGCTGAACCGAATCACACGTCAACCACTGGGAAAGCTCAATCAATCGATGACCGAGCGAACCCTCGTTTGTCGGCTCAGACATAGATTCTTCAATTGCCGAAGAAAGTGTCTCGCAATCAGGTCGACGGCATCCACGGATCATGGCAGATGCTACCGTTAGCGAATCACCGTCTTTAGAATCTGCTAACTGGAGAGCGCCACGCAAAATGAGCTCGAGTTGTCGGCTGGATGCGGAAGCCATTAACCACAATTTGCGTTGAAGGTCCGGCCCTACCGTCGTTAACTTTTCCTCGATCTCATCAAAGCACGCCAGTGGTTTAAGGCGTCGAAGATTGTTGAGTGCTGTGACCATTGATTGGTCATCTAAACACTCGGCCATGGCTATCGCCAACTCGATATCACGACGGGCGACCAACGTTTCGACGACGGCCGCTGGTGCAGATCGGCAGCGAGTGATGTAACCAGCTAGTAGTTCAATAACCTCCGGCGCATTGGACGATTTCAGTCGCGTGATCAATTGGCGATATGCTGGGTGCGTCGGATTGGAAATTAAGCGCCGATGCTGCGAATCTTCCCAATGTGCAAGTGCCAGCCAAGCGTCTACCACATCACCACATCGGTGCTCATCGAAGAGCTCAATTTGGTAGCCAATCGCGTCCAGCATTTGCGAGCGGACACGTGGAACGTCCTTCGAAGAACGGGCTTTCTTACCCCAGCGTCGACACATCTCCAACATGCATCGGACTGATTTTTCGCGGAGTGGATGATCCGTCGTGATCGCGAAGCCGACGATCTGCTTAAGTGTCTCCGTTAGCCCGACCTGAGTTGCAACCTGAAGCGCCAAATCTTGCTCTGCGGCACTTCCCTCAGACAGCATCCGACTAACAACTTTGGCAAGACGTGGTGCTTCGCTGGAGGGGACTTCAATCGCGGCGTCTGTAATTCCGTTCCAGTTTCGAACGACCGCTTCTTGCGCAGCGTTCTCTGGACGCGTCAGCAAAACCGCCACGCAGCGCAATCGCTCAGCCTCATCGAGCGAGGCCATGCCGGCCGTTAACGTCTCAATGGATGCAAGATTTTTTGACTTGGCTAAGCATTGCCAAGTTTGCTCTTTGGGTTGCGTTTTTGCCACAAGCTGCTCGCGGAACCATGAATAACCAGAGTCAATCCGCGTACCGGACAAAAGCGAATCACCGCTCGGGCAATTGGCGAATGCCGCCCAGCGCAGCAACTTGAGTTGCGATCGCTAGTCTGCGGAGGAAGAGCACAAACCAAAAGCCCGAACCCGTCCATCTGAACCTTGCTGTGTGGATGAGATAAGGCAAACCGGCGGACGTCTGGTTAGCGGAAATTCAGGCAGTGCACCTTCCCCGACCACTAAAATCCGAGCAATCGAACAAGTGAAGAGGTGCGGCGATGCAGTCGCCGGCCCATTTCAGTTTGCATGCATTAAGAGATTTTTTGCGAATACGAGGGTTTTTCTCGTAATAAGGGGCGCAACAACGCGTCTACGTTGCGGTTAACAACCTCTCACGCGAGAGTTCTTCGCCAGAACTCACCGCGGAAGACTACCGTAGAAAATGTGGACAACCTGGACCGAAGGTGTCAGCCCCACAGCGATACTTAAGTGTGTCAGGGGGCGGGAGAACGTATCCCGGAACCTGCCAGCAGTTGTCATACACTTTTGATTGGTATACGAGAGTTTAAACATTCCTGTAAATCAGTTGAGGATTGATGATCACCTCGAACGCTCAAAGGTTGTCGCGTTCTGAGACCAGTGAATCAACTCAAGAAGTGCTAGCAATTATTGGTATTGCTAGCAAACAACAGGATGTGCTAATTTGACGAAACGTTTGGAAGCGTGTGACAGGATGTTCGAAAAACAACCCTTTTGGGAGAGCATGATTCACAAGTTTTGGCACGGGCCTTGCAACTGAGTTTGCATTAGCGTTTCACTTGAAGAATTTGCTCAAAAGAACGGATTGTTTTTCAAGGTTAGTCGTTGTGAAACGACTTTGACAATGTGGCAACTGATTTCCTAGTTGTCAGATGGATCTTTCTCAAGGAGGACTACACATGTTGGTTTTAAGTCGCAAAGAAGGCGAGAAGCTCGTTATCGGTGACAACATCAGTTTGGTTGTTTCCAAGATTTCTGGTAACCGCGTGACTCTAGGTATTGAGGCTCCGGCGGACGTGAAGATTTTCCGCGGTGAGCTAGCCGACAAGGCGAACGAGGAAAAGCAACCGAAGGTTGTTCCTCTGCGTCGGGCGGCCACCGTCACGATCGATCTAGAGAGCGAGTTGTCGGCCGATTCGCGCCAAGCGATGTAAGTCTGCTCACCATAAGCAGCTCCACCTCGCCACGCCTGAAAGGCGCGGAACTCCAGGGACCACCGGTGTGGATTTGTCTCCTGATTGTGGAGCTGCTTGCCGAGCAGGCGTGATTGGCCGAGTACAAAACAGAGCTTCTGTCCGCGATTACTATCGAGTACTCGCGGACAGGGGCTAAGTCTTAGTGACGTCAAGCATCATCCGCGCTAGATCTATGGGCCCCACTCTCCCAGTGAGCGCGATGTCGTGATGAACGACTACGGTTCTGTCAACGATCTGTGGTGTAACAATCAAAGAGCCTGCGCGGTCACACCGACGGCTGCTTCTTCGATGAAATCCTGCGAAGCCTGACCCAGCGCGGATTCCATTTTCGTTCAATACTCTCACCACGCAATCGGCTTGAATCGCGTGCTCGACCAAGAACCCCGCTTGGTAGAAACCTCTGTTCAGTTTGTAATTTTGGTGTTTCTCGCCGACCCACGGAGTCTTCCATCCTGGGTTTGAACGAGACAATTCACTGGCGACTTGACCGAAATAGTCACCTACCGTGTGTTCTAATTGTTGCAGAAAATCCAGTTGAGCTAGCACTACTTCGGCTTGCAATTCGCTCAGAGCGTAGGGTCCACTACCTGCACCGGAAGCGATTTTCGCTTTTTGCGAAAGTTTTGCGGACTCAGTTAGTAGCGCGCCGCCACGGCCGCACGAAAGTTGTTTGCCGCCGCCGAAACTTATCGCAACCATGTGTCCAAGTGTTGTGGCGTTATTTGCTAGAGCGATACCGACAGACTGGCAGGCATCTTCGATCAACAGGACTCCTCGATTGTCGCACTGGCTGCGAATCTGTTGCAGGTCCATCTCCTCGCCATGCAAATGGGAGACGACAACAGCGGCGACTTCTCGTCGGTCGATTGCCGATGTTAATGCGTCGACATCTGGTCGCCAGCTGTCAGGTTTTACGTCGAACAATACCGGGCGAGCTCCCACTCGTTCCACGGCCCAGAAATTGCCTGGATAGTCATAGGCACAAATAGCAACTCGATCTCCGGCACCAATTCCTCCGGCTCTCAAGCCACACTCAATGGCAGCACTTCCGCTGGCCATCAATTCAACGGAAGCTCGCTTTGAAAGCGCGCTCAGCTCGCCGCTGAGTTTTTCTGTCGCTCCTGAAAGGTACTCTCGATAGGCGATTGTGCCATTGGCCAATCGCATCGCCACCGCTCCGTCAATCTGCTCCCTCAATGAACTCACCGGAGCTCCCAAGCTAAATCTCTTTGCAGTAACCGCTAAAGCGACGCAGCCGCGCCGCGTTGTCGCTGCGGGATATTCGTCTTAGCGTTTCTGCTTTACGTAGCTTCGTATCGCATCGATTGGTTGTTGCCGTTCTTCCATTGTCATGTAGAACCAGTAACCAAAGTCAGCTGCCAGGTCTTTGTCGATCAACTTCTCGACGCTCGTTTGTGCGAACTGTCGATTGAGAAGATAGGGATCATCCAACATTGCGACAATTGCTGGCAGCAGCCAAGTCGCCTTTTGACGCGCCGCCGCCTCGGCAGCAACCAGGCGAGTTGCTTCATGGTCGCTCGATAACCAACCCAGACCGATCGGCTGGCTTCGATTCGAATAGGCCGAATTTAGACTAAATTGCGAGTATTCTGCGCCGTACCACTCATCCAGGTATTTCAGTGTCCAGTCAATCGACTTGTCGAGGTGGCATAGGTTGCAGGCGTTCGGCTGATTGGTTTCCAGCATATCTGCATTGGTAGGCGAGAAAATCGTGTGAGTCCGAACAACATCTTGCATGCCTTCGTTGATTTTGGGCATATGACAGTTCATGCAGTGGTCACCTGAACTCTCGGGTGCATGATGCGTATGTGACTGACGAACAGACGGGTCGCGGAATTGATTGTGGCACGACATGCACGACTCATCGTCTTGTTCGGGTGACTTGGTCCACTGTTTGCCAATCTTCTTATGGGGATCATGACAGTGAGCACAGTTCATTTGGGAGTAGCAGCTGCCTTTCATTGCATCGCTGTGCTCAGTCGAGTTCCATGTTGCCATTCCAGCGGTAAAAGTTGGGCGTGATCCTGAGTGGCAGCGTGAGCAAGCGGTGTTGATGTTCTTGCTTGTTCGGCCAAGTTCGCTAGCGGGCACATCGTCATAGCGATGCAAGTGTGGACTGACTGGTGTCATCGGGGGCTTGATGCTCGGATCTTGCGCGTGCTCGCGACACCCCAGGTGACAGGCCTCGCAGCTAACGCCAAGTGTAATAGCCTGATCTTCTGCTTCCATGGCGATGAACTTGGCCGTCATCTCTTCAATTTCGCCGCCCGAGTAATACTCAGCAGGTTCAGTGCCGTCCCATATTGTGGGGTGAGATTCCTTCACGTGATTGCTAAGCGAAAAAAACGACTTTCGCTGAAGCGTCTTACCAAGCCGTTGCGGAAGACGCACAAACATATCGCCGAGAGCGAAGGTAGTGTGGCAGTAGTTGCAAGCGTGCGAGTAAGCAAGTGTCAAAGGGAGGGACTGTACATCGACACCCCTGGCTACGCTAACGTCTTCACCGGGAGAAAGCTTCCGTGGTGCTTTGCTCTGTTCAACGGGCTCCCAACGCTCGCCCTCGGGCAGTTCGTCAGCGACATGCACAATGGGTACCCACTCGCCGCGGTCAATCCAGAAACCGAATGGCAAGACATGATTGCGAGAGTAGTAGGGATGATCTTCCGGTTCAGGGCCTTCCAATCCGATTCCGATGTAATACTGATAGAATCGCGATCCGATGGTTTGTCGAATTTCGTAGCTCCGAACGAGGTCATCTCGTTCGAACGTCATTCGATATTGGCCATCCTCGGTGAAAAACCTACCTACTCCTCCACGGTAATTGATCGTCTTGTCACCACTAAAGTCGCCAACCACCGATTGCTGGTTGGCCAGTGCATTCATCCATCGATGGGGGTGGTCTGACCAATCAGTATGATTCTCTGCATGGCAATCAACGCACTTCTGTGGGCCGACGTAGTCCTGTGGAGCGATGTTGCTACGAGTTGCGGAGTGGGTCTCTGCTAGAACATCGTCACGAATCGGATCCCAGACCATCGTCAGCAGTCCACTTTCGAAGTGCCGAGGTTTCTCCTTAGAGCCGTATTTAACTTTGTCAGTAATCGTTCCGCCGTTGGATGAATCCCCCGCTTGGGAGCCAGCATCACCGAGCAATTGTGCTCCTTGCGGTGCGTAGATTTGTCGTGAAACCAAGTACCCAGCCGCCGCGAGAAAAATCAGGCACCCGACTGCGAACATCCACATGCGTGACGAATTGAATTCAGGTTCGTCGTCCCGATGGGTGGTGCTACGACCGGAATCAGGATTGCCGGACTGGTTCCGAGCACTTTCCGGACCGCCAGCTAACGTCTGTTTCTTGGCTTCGCTGGAAGTTGCGGCGGCTCGTTTGGACTTTTGCTTTTTACTTTTGCGTCGATTCATGCCAGCACTTGTGCTTGTGTAAACCACTTTTCCATGGGCGTCTTACTCGGGGATTTTCCGCATGGTGTAGTGAGCTTCTGCGGGAAAGATTCCGCGGTCCAACTCATCCGTGATCGTGCTTTGAATCTCATAAACACAGTCTGGCCTAAGCGGTTTCTGAAAATCGATGTGCACGGACATGTTGTCGGACTGGCTGATTGAGGCGATTGGCTCAGTTCGTGACGCGACGTCGTCACCGCCATAGATCGGCGTTGAAATACGCTGGTAGGATCGGATCGTATAGTTGTCGCTGTGCAGAGCGGAGCGTGGTGCTGGGCCTGTAAACTGTATCTTTAAGCCCGTTCTTGTGGCAGTCACTTCTGCAAAACCAATCGGCAGTTTATTACTGGTTCTCAAGCGGACGATAGAGCCAGTATTTTGACCACCTCCCCATCCGCTGTCGTGCAAGTTGCCGATGTAAATATCTCCGCTGGGCGCAACTTCGCAAACGATCGGCCCCTCAAAATTCGGTTGGTCAGCGGGAATGTTCGGCACGCTAAACGGGTAGGCCGCTCCTTGTAGGGTATCGCCAACCCGTTGCAGTGACATGCGAATCAGCGATCGGCCATTCATCTCGCAGCCAATCAAATGCCCTTCGAAAGGGCCGAAGTGGTCGTTCGGCATTCCGGGTGGCGTCGTTAGAAAGCAGATCCCGTTGACGCTACGTGTCCACGGGTGCGGGAGATTGATCGCGGGAGGTTCCAGCGGCGGCGCGAATCCAGGTTGTTTTTCGAGCTTGTTGATAAAACCATATCGTTTGCCCAGCCGCACATGGTTGATCTCATTGAATGGATTGTAGTTGCCTTGGTTGTCACTCGTGAATAACTCACCATCGTCTCTAAGTGCGATTCCCATCGGAAATCTCAGTCCGGCAGCGATCTCTTCAGCGACATAACTTGGTCGGCCGCCCGACTGGGAAGGAGTCAGCTTGATGGCGGTCCCACGACGAAACGCAGCTGCTGCGGAACGATCATCTTGCTGGCAGGGCAAGGCAATGTAGTAGTTGCCATCACCATCCTGCTCAAGGCCCACAGCCCAGTCATGGTAATCGTGCGTGTATCCCCAGTCAGCGTTGAGGACTTGCATGTCTACGCCTGGCTTGCCTAGTCGATTAATCCTCAGCAGCGCAAACTTGCTGAGTACATCAATGTGGTCTTCAAACGCGGCCAGACCATACGGCGTGGGCAGATTAGGTGCAATGGGATGGTAAGTGTCCTCCAGCCCATCGTCGTTTTTGTCCAGGCATGCGAAAACGCCTCCCTTGAGACTACCAACGTACAACGTTCCGGACGGATCCCAGGCCATTGAGATCGGCATTTCCTCGATCGAAAGCGGTAACTGTAGCGCATCAAACCCCGGCACGACGTCGAGCTTCTCAGCACTTCGGTGCGAAGCAGGAGGTGAGTCGGTGAGAAACTGATCGGCGACCTGCCCACGATAACTCGAAGTGAAACGATGCGACCGATCAACCACCTTTGTTTCCGGATAGAGCCAGCCGTCGTCGCCAATCGCTCCGCTCCAATGCTGGCTGGCAAGCGAAGAAATCGTAACTTGAATCTCCGATTTGTCCCCCTCCCCTTTTCGCGCGGGTCCACAATTAACGACCGCAATTTGGAAGCCTTCAGGAACTCGAGACAAAGTCGTCTCGATATCAAACCCGTTAAACGCGTTGGCGGAGACGGTTTGCTTGATGCCCAGTTCCCGAGAATCCCCCAGGTCGTTTGCAAACGTTAATGCGGCAGAAACCGTAACTCGGCCCGCTTCGCTGCGTAGAGTTTCAAGTTTTGCGGACCATTGCCCATCTGGTTTCGGTGACCAAATCTGGCCTGTGGGTTCAATCAACCGATAGGATTCCAAAGCGGCAAGACGTTGACTGGCGCGCGAGTTGGGTGAACCATGGAATTGAGCGCCGGGCTCCCAGTACCAAGTTTTTCCTCGCGTACGTTGAAAAGCGGTGTCTCCAGACCACCACGCCGCCACCTCGGCTCTCTCTAGGTCAAACATGACGTTCTGGCGATTCGCTAGGCCTACGACGACGGGACGTAAAAATGTTTGATCGTTCTCGCATTCAAAAACATCAGTCAGAATAATGGGTTGCTCGGTGATGTTCGAATCGTTTCGCATGCGAGCAACGGATTCAGGATTCGGTTCAGGCGGCTCAAAATCTGGGTTGTTGAGCGCTGACCAGAGAGCATCGAGTTGTTTATCGAGGGAGCTGTCGAGGACGCCCGGGGCCGCCTTCGTGATTGCTGGCATTTCCATTCGTGGAACGATGCGAGCGGGGCCTTGGACCCATCGCGCAAACCAAGCTGGCCGAATTCGTTTGCCGAGCATCGCCAGATTCGGACCGCGCGCCTTGAGATCAACGTTGGGTGCAGGTGCGTCGCCGATTTGATGGCAACTTTGGCAGCCGAATCCGTCCGCGGTGACCAGTCGACCCGCGGCCAGTTGATGCACCGGATCATTTGAAGGCGTTCCCTCAACGCCACTTTTACCAAAAACGGAGGGAATCCGATCCGCTCGGGTTAAGTGGTCGACGATTGCGTCTTGTTCACCACTTGAAAGAGAGTAACGGGGCATTCGCACATCCAGCCATGGCCGAAGCCGAAGCGCATCTTTGCCAATGGCCTGCTTGAGTGCACTTGGGTGTAATTTATCGCCGACCGAATGCAGCCGTGGCGGAACCAAGGCTGCCCCGTCGATGGAGCCCGAATCGAAGTGTTTCAAAATGTCAGCAACGTGCTGACTAATCCCCACACGGCTGTCACGGTCGTGGCAACTCAGACAGTTTTGCTCCTCCATCAATCGTTCACCGCGAGTCTGCTCTGGTAGTTGCCGATGGCCGAGAATGTACGCCTGCACGGCGGCAGCTTCCTCTTCTGTGAGTGAATAGCCAGGCCGATTGTTTTGGCGCGACGGCCCAGCAAGACACCCACCGGTCCAGTCCGAGGCATCGTCCAGCGCAATCTTGCGAGGAACTTGGGCGTTGGCTGGCAGCGCTACCGATTTGGGCAATTCGTGACAGGCACCACAGCGGTTGCGCCGGAGTAAACCACTTCCGCGGTCCTCATCACCCCAGGCACGAACATCGCGTCTCGAAAGGTCCGCACCGAGGCTTGCCAGAAAAGCTGCGAGATTCTGCTGCTCCTTGGGAGTCAAATCAGGCTGCGGCATTCGGTGCGATGGGTTGATCGAACCAGGGTCGGAGAGCAAGCGTTTGATCGCTGCCGGAGTCCTTTTGACGGCCACCGCTGACAGGTCGCCCCCGGAGTACATCCGCACAACGCTATCCTCGGCGGCAGCTATTTGGTCGACATGGTGGCACGCCAGACAGCCAACACTTGTGAATAATCGTTCACCAGCTTTGGCATCGGTC
This sequence comes from Planctomycetaceae bacterium, assembly GCA_003501565.1. GTDB lineage: Bacteria > Planctomycetota > Planctomycetia > Pirellulales > Pirellulaceae > Aureliella. The sequence goes on from DNPC01000174.1 coordinate 9,440, forward strand.
TCCATAGACAGACGCTTTTCTTGCTTTCGGTTTTTGTTCTGGCGAACAATCCAGTCGCGGTAGTCAGGGACTTGAGCTGGTTTCTGTGACGCGCCAAACAATGATGCTGTAATTGCTGCAGCGTCATTGCGGTGGAGGCCAAATGCTGGCATGCGCGATGAACCATCAGCACTCTGACGTGAAAGATGGTTAACCAGCCAGCTTGGACGCATGTTGTCGCTAAGCGAAGTGAGGCTTGGGGCTGGCAGCAATGGTGACGATTCACCGTACTCGTGGCACGCGGCACAACGTAAACCGCGGGCCAGTGTCCGGCCATCGGTGATGCTTACTTCTGGAGCATCATCGTAAAAGTGCCAGAGCAAATGACTGGGAACAGGCTCAATGTCGAAACGATCCGAGGACCAGTACAATCCAATCGGATCACGCACTACTTCGGAATCGGCAGAATCATAAGGATGCACCGAAGCAGTAACTTCAATATCGCGCAGGCCGGCATCCAGTCCCAACGTCGTTCCAAGTTCAACGGGCCGGCCGTCTATCTTCATGCTTAATTGAGCCGACCCGGCTGCGTGGAAAGTGACCTTTTGCCTGCCCTGGACCTGTAGCATTCCACGCCACTTAATTTGCTCGGCTCGCGAGGGGCTGTCGTATCGGATGGAGCCAGCGACAAATTCAGGACTTGTCGCTCCGTCGATTTGGACAGTCGCCAAGACGCCATTGAGCAGTTCGTCGTCCTGGGCAAGAGCTACGGCAGCCGAGCAGATTACTCCTGCCAAGAGGAAAAAAATCGTAGCCACTAACCGCAGAGTGGTACATCCGAGAGCAGTGGTGCAGCCGCGACAACGGGACAGGATCATGGTTGGGCTACCGGAGAAGGAACTGGTAGAGTGCGATTGCGCAAACCACTGGGCGGCTGATCTCGCTGCCGTCTTTGGTTGAGCAACCTACTGCTCGGTCACGATTAGCCAAACAGGCCAACTAGTCGACTTGCCGCTTGACTCCGTACGCAAGTGAAACTGCCTGCGGCCGGGACGGACCTTTGGAGCGGCTGTGATGAAGAACTCTCGTTCGGTCTGGCCGTCGGGAATCAAAAGTCCATTCAATCCGATGTTATCAACGAACGCCCCGTGAGGTAAGTTGCGTCCCGCGTCGTCCTTGCCGAATGAGATTGGGCCCTTCGCACCGTTTCGATTGATGATCAACCTAGCCATAATTGTTTCGCCAGGTGCGATTGTTAGCTGGTTGATGTCTTCGTCGCCATTAGCCGAAACCAGTCGCATCAGCACTTCTGGCTTCTCACTTGGGGAAAGTTTGATCGTCTGATCGAGCTCGCGAGTGACTTCTTGACCGTTGACCGTGGCCTTTGCAACCAGCTGGATCGAAACCGCTGGGGCTTTCGCCTCCTGCTTATCAGCAGAGGTTTCTGGTGAGTCCGTCTCGCCTTGCTTGCTGCTACCGTCTGTGGGAGCTGCAGAGCCTGCGTCACCAGCAGTGTTGGTGGCCAAAGCGCCTGATGCTCTCGCGGGCAAAAAGATCGTCCCCTTCGCAGATTGCTGGCCAGCTTCGATGATGACCGGATTGGTCGCTTCGATGCCATCCGGCAGCCCTTCCAGGTGCACTTCGATGGGGCCATCTAAACCGTCTAGGCGTGTTGCGGTTACCGACCATTCACGTCCACCACCGATCGGCAGTTCCATATCGGTATCACTGAACTTCAACTGAAAATCGGGTGCGGGCTGCCGAGCATGAATTTCATAGTCGAAGTCCTCGCCGCCAAATTGCCGTGCGTCGCGAATCAGCAATGTGAATTTGCCGGTGTAAGGTGCGGTGAAGGTAAGCCGAGAGTCCTTTCCGTCTCGACGAAGTGGGTCGTCATCGTTCTCGAAATAGATATCGAAGACCGGCAAGCCGTTGGGAAGCGGAGACTCATCGCTCAGCAATGGCCTCACGATGTAGGCGGTCTCCCCCAAGGCATGAGAGACTGGCGTGGTCCCGAAAAACGTATGACGCTTGCCTGCTCCTGGGTAGACCTTGAATCCTGAATCCGGTCCGCGAGGGTAGAGCCACAGCCGGGTCACTTCTCCACTGGAGTAGAGAAATTCGTCGAGTTCCATGTCTTCCCATTTGTGAAGCCGAAAGTCATCGGCGATATCACTATCTTTGCCGCGGAAGGTGAAATACGATTCGCGAATCGCCTGGAGCCGAGTTCTGAGTACATTGTTTCCGTCTTCATCGAGAATGGAGACGAAGCTGTCGAGTTTCGAGTCCTTAGGAACGTCAACCTCGAAAATCCATTGGCTACCGGCAGTTGCTTCGAATGTAAACAGATCGACTTCGCCGTTACCTGTCCCAGCGGCTGAAATATTGCCGCTGATTCGAGCCGGCAATTCGATGGCGGTGGCTGTCGAGACTTCGTCGTTGGGTTCCACCTCGTCAAATGGCTTGGTCGGGTTCAGCGTGCTGCTGGCTACTTCTGTAAGCGGCTTCGTCGGCACATCGGCTGGACGAACATCCGGCTTAGGTGTGCCAGTGCGATCGCCGGGCTTGGGCAGCACACTGAACCGGTGTTGTTTCCCGGTGAGTTCGATCGCTACGAGTTGTGATTCACCTAATGGGGCAACAGACGTGGGCACTTCTGTCAGCTCGTGGGGTTGGCCGACGATGGTTAGGCTGTCGCTGTTCCATACCTTGACGGTGCGATCGTCTGACGACGTTGCAATGTACGAGTCGCCGATCAGCTCCAAGTCTACGATGGCGCTACCGTGAGCGTAGCGTGCATAGACCATTGGGTTGATTCCGGGTTTTGTTTCGGATTCGACACGCCACTTTCGGATTTGGCGATCGCCGCCTGCGGCTACGACAAAATTTCCATCGGCTGAAAAACGCACACAACGCATTTCGCCTTCAGGCTGGCCGAGTGTATCCAGTCGGGCGAACGATTGGGTGTTCCAGAGCTTAACAGTCGCATCCGCACTTGCAGTGGCCAGGACTTGCCCCGAAGGGGAAAAATCAAGATCGTATACAGCGCCATTATGACTAGTGAAGGTATGCAAAAGCTCAATCGAGCCGCCATCGACTTTCCATAGTATGACTTTCCGGTCGTAGCTGCCCGTTGCCAGCAAGCGACCATCGCGGGAGAGCGCTGCACAGTAAATTGCATCTGAATGCCCTTCGCTGGAGGCCATGATCTCGCCGGATTCTGTGTCGATAATTGCGACAAGCCCCCCAACGCCGGTCACACCTGAGCCGACAACCAGGCTTTCGCCTCCATTGGCAAAACGGAGTGAATTCACTTTTCCTGGCAGCTGGTTGGATTCCCAGATCTGCTGGCTGGAAGGAGCCAAAAGCTTAACACTACCCAGTGACGCCACCGCCAGTTGTCCTTTTGGCGAAGTCGCCGCTGCGGTGACAAAACGTTGACTGGCAGGTTGCAATTCAGGCACATCTGGACGCGTGACCATCGAAGCGGATTTTGGCCCCAGTGCGCCATTTTCGATCCACTTGCGCAGGACTTCGATTTCTGAGCTATTCAGCTGGTCTTCGTCTTCGGGGGGCATTTTGGGTTCTTCGGTGCCCAAAATAAGCTTCATCAATAGGCTGTCGTCGGCATTGCCTGGTGTGACTACAGATTCGTCACCGGCACCAGCCATTAGCGACCCAAAATCGCTAACAGAGAAATCCCCCTCGGCGTCGGTTGCGTTGTGGCAACCAGCACAGTGCTGAGAAAGCACTTTATTTGCGGCCGTGAAATCATTGGCAGACGCTAGCGTGGCAAGAAGAACAAAACTACTGAGCAAACTGGCAGAGAAAATGGTCGAAACCGTCAAACGGAGCCTATCCGCAAGTCGCCGTGTCTGCCGATCGCCCTGATTTTTTGGAAGCACTCGCATTGCAATACCGCTAGAATGAAAGCTGAGCCTCGAAGTTAGTTACCTCAAATTGTAACTCACCTTATGCCCGAGCGGGTAAAGTGGCGTTTCGTCATGGACAATCGCGGTAATTCGATAAGATTCGCGTCGGCGTTGCTCGCGTTTGGGTTGTGCTTGATTTCAGTTACCGCAAGAGCGCAGTTTCAACGCCAAATTTTCGTCGAGCGTGGCTTGATTGACCTGAGGCCTGCCCGGACGTCTGTCAAAATCTCAATCGGTCGTAACGATTGCAATATTCGCTTGCAGTTGCACAACGGTGGACGGTTTGTGTCTCAGTCGCTTGAGATTGAACCGGCCAAGGAACTGAGGCGTGACATCGTGCGGCGGGGGCAGAAGCTCTTGAAGGACCTTGCCCAGTGGTGTGAATTCTCCGACGACCAAATCACGAAATTAAACGCCGCTATCACTA
>DNPC01000675.1 GCA_003501565.1 Planctomycetaceae bacterium
GTAGACTAGAAGGATTGAATCTACGACCTCGGCGGAGGGCTGCGCGGTTAGGTAAACTGGGTGGCCAACTCGAGGTTCGTACACGCGATCGCGCCAGCGATCGTTGCTCGTCCGCCACAGGCATTTACAAATTCGATCGTTCGCCTGGCAAAAGTCAGTGCGGCTCGTACTAGGAATCCGCCATGCCGGCTACTGGTTCTCGCTCTTTTCGTATGCTCGCCAGCCTCTTCAGCGTGGCTTGCCTGCTAGCATTACCCGGATATGCGCAGTCCGAAACTGCCCAGGCTAAGGGCCGGAAACTCGCCCCGAGCATTCTTAACGTGATTCCGCCAGGCCACGAACCCGGCGACACGTCTCAAGGGCCGGTAGATCTTCCGCTGGTTTCCAAGCATTCCAATTTGGCTTGGGAGCCCAAAGAGATCGCGAAATCTGACACGCTGATCGAACGGAGCAAGCAAATTGTCTTTCGTGGCGACGTGCATTGCCTCGAATTTGCATTCAAACCCGTCCGGATGATCGATGTCGAACTGCCTACCAAGACTGGTTTTAGGCAGACCCGCGTCTGGTACCTGCTGTACCGGGTTCGATATTTGGGAAGTGATCTACGACCAACTTTGGAAAAAGACAAGTTCGCAAACCCCGTGTACGACACGTCCGCGGTGTCCGCAAAATGGGTGAGGTTTATCCCAGACTTTCGCTTTTCGAGCAGCCTACTTTCCGAACCGCTTTTGGACCGGGTGATCCACCCTGCGAAAAAGGCGATTGCGGAACGAGAACGAGTTGGAGCGACTCTGCATGACTCTGTTTCGATCCAGCGAGTTAAGATTCCACTTTCCACGACAGCGGATGACCATCCAGTGTGGGGGGTAGCGACCTGGATCGGCATCAATCCCAATACGGACTTCTTCAGTGTACAAGTCCGTGGGCTAACCAACGCACAGCAAGTCGAGCAAGGGCAGGGCGAATTCGTCATTAAGCGGAAAACGCTCGAGCTATTCTTCACTCGGCCCGGCGACACCATCGATGAACTTGAGGACCGAATTCGATTTGGGATCCCTGCCATTGAAGATCCCGCACGTCAGCGATACTTCCTGGAGAAATTTGGAGTCCAAGAACGGGTTGATTACCAGTGGATCTACCGTTAGGATTTCAGGCTTGATTTGATTTACTGCCGAAGGTTTGGAGCCCATGGGCGACTGCTGACGGATTGATTCAGAAGGTTCAGGATAGGTCGATGGCACACAAGAAGGGTCAGGGTTCAACTCGCAACGGACGCGACAGTAACGCACAGCGACGCGGCGTTAAGTGTTTTGGCGGGCAAGCTGTACAACCCGGCAGCATCATCATCCGCCAGGTTGGGACGAAATTCCGTCCAGGACGTGGCGTTGGAATGGGCAAAGACTACACGATTTTTTCATTGATCGATGGTCAGGTCTCGTTTGATCAAAAAGGCCGACGAGTAAACGTCGAACCAGCTGCAAACTGATAGACGGACGTTGGGCTGACGCTCAAACTCAAAATCACCAGACCGCGGGTGCCCCATCGCACTTCGCGGTTTTTTTGTGCCAGCAATGCTGGCGAGTCTTCCAGTCGGGGAAATGGCCATGTTTGTAGATCGCGCTGAGGTTGAAATTGAAGCGGGCCGCGGAGGCGATGGGTGCATGTCGTTTCGCCGTGAAAAGCACGTTCCCCTCGGAGGCCCAAACGGCGGCGATGGCGGAAACGGTGGTAGCGTAATCGTTCGCGCCCGCGAAGGCGTGAATAGTCTCGTGCAATTCGCTCATAAGAAACACTGGCGCGCCACCAAGGGGGAGCATGGAAAAGGCTCGGACAAGCATGGCAAACGGGGAACGGACTTAACGGTAGACGTGCCTCCGGGGACAGTGATCATTGACGCTGAGTCTGGAATGATCATCAAAGATCTCGTCGCCGATGGTGAGGAAGTCATCGTGGCCAGGGGAGGCCGAGGTGGAAAGGGCAATCCGCATTTCAAGAGCTCCACCAATCAAGCTCCGCGAGAGTTCACTCCCGGTACGCCGGGGGAAAGTCGGCGTGTAATCTTCGAACTCAAGGTGATTGCCGACGTGGGGCTCGTTGGTAAGCCCAACGCTGGAAAGAGCACACTACTGAGTCGACTTTCAAGAGCCCGGCCGGAGATCGCGGACTATCCGTTCACGACGAAGTTCCCCAATCTTGGACGAGTGATTGCTAACATCGATACGTCCTTCGTTGTGGCCGACATACCGGGGCTAATCGAAGGCGCCGCACAAGGAGTCGGGCTGGGCCACGACTTCCTGCGGCACATTACACGGGCAGGGATTCTCGTACACCTTGTTGAACCCCTACCGATGGATGGAACGGAGCCGTTGGAGAACTATCGCGTAATCCGTCAAGAAATCGAAGAGTACAGTAGTGAGTTGGCTGAACGGCCAGAAATTGTGGTTGTCAGCAAGTCCGAAATCCCTGAATCGGCGGAAGTCTTTCAGGCGCTCCAGCAGGAAGTTGATAGCGAGGTCGTTCAAATAAGCGCAGTGACAGGGCAAAACCTCAACACGCTTATCAATCGCATTGCCGCCGAGCTAGTCGCCAAAGTCTAGCCCCAACAGGTAAACTGCAAGAGCTGGGAAGTCACAGGCCTTTTGACGAAATCAAGGCTTTGATTGTGAACATAAATCGAATCCGGACGATTGTTGCAGCGGCTGGGCCAGGCATTTTGGTTGCAGCTACGGGAGTCGGCGCAGGTGACCTTGCTACCGCTACGCTCACCGGTGCACGACTTGGCATGGCCATTCTTTGGGCAGTAGTCATCGGTGCAGGGCTCAAATTTGTTCTCAACGAAGGCCTGGCGAGATGGCAACTCGCGACCGGGACAACGCTAATCGAAGGCGCTTTTGCACATCTGCCGCGATGGATGCTGAGCGTATTCTTCCTGTACTTGATTGGCTGGAGCATCCTCGTTTCGGTCGCGTTGATGAGCGCAACGGGAGTCGCAGCCCACGCGTTGATTCCCTGGTTTGAAGATGCTTCGGAGGCGAAAAAGTACTTCGGTGCCCTTCACAGCCTAGTGGCTGTCGTGCTTGTGTGGTTTGGCGGATATCAACTGTTTGAAAAGGTGATGAGCGTCTGCATTGGTGTAATGTTTGTCGTCTGTTGCTTGACTGCCTTTTTGCTTGCGCCCAGCCTGACGGAAATTGCGTACGGTCTGTTAGTGCCGACCATTCCTAACTTTTCGGATTCTGGCTTGTCATGGACGATCGCATTGCTTGGCGGCGTTGGTGGAACCGTCACGGTGCTCTGCTATGGTTATTGGATCCGCGAGGAGGGAAGGCACGGAGTCGAACAGATTCGCGTCTGCCGCATCGACCTGGGAATTGGCTACGCCATGACCGCGATCTTTGGAATTGCGATGGTGATTATCGGCAGCCAACTAGGACAGTTGAGTGGCTCCGGTGCAACACTGGTCGTCAACATCGCTGATCTGCTCGAGGAACGCAGCGCTTTGCTTGGTCCGGTACTCCGATGGGCGTTTTTGGTCGGTGCATGGGGTGCTGTATTCAGCAGTTTGCTGGGGGTCTGGCAAAGCGTGCCGTATCTGTTCGCGGACTTCGCTGGGCGATATGCTCGCACTGCACCAAACAACAAGCCTCGGGGACGTGATTCTGAAACCAGCGCAGTGCCTCCGGGTGAATCTCCAGTGTCACCGGGTGAATCGCTAGATGGAGAAACAGATCCGGAACGTAGTGATAGTGCAAGTGGTCGCCGCGTAGACACAGCGTCTTGGCTTTACCGAGCAGCGTTGCTCGCGATCGCGATACTCCCCGCACCTGGCCTCTGGATTGACTTCTCGACCGCAATGAAATTCAACGGCTTGGTCGGAGCAGCCTTTATACCAATGCTCGCAATCTGCCTATTGCGCTTGGCTGGAA
>DNPC01000679.1:0-4056 GCA_003501565.1 Planctomycetaceae bacterium
CGGCGTGCGCTGCCAGTGGCAATTGCGGAACTTGCCACCGCACCCGCCACTGCCTCCGCTACTCGGCGGTCAAACACACTCGGTACGATGTAGTCAGGTAGCAGGTCTGCGTCGGGAATCGTCTCCGCGATGGCTTTGGCCGCCGCCACCTTCATCTCCAAGTTTACATTCCGGGCCCGAACGTCCAGTAAGCCCCGAAACAGACCCGGGAAGCACAATACGTTGTTGATCTGGTTGGGATAGTCGCTGCGACCCGTTGCCATTACTTTCACCAACGGACCAGCCACGGCGGGCGAGATTTCTGGATCAGGGTTGGCAAGGGCGAAAACGATCGGGTCGCTAGCCATTTGCTTAACATCCGACTCCGTTAGCACGTCCTTTACGCTGACGCCAATGAATACGTCGGCCCCAGTGATTACTTCCGCCAGCGAGCCAGCCTCTTGGGCGGGGTTCGTGTTTTCTGCTAGCCACTGCTTTAGTGAATTCAGCCCATCGCGCTGACTGCTGATTGCACCCTTTGAGTCGCAAACCACAATGTTGGAGGCACCGACTGCAGAGAGCAATTGAGTGATCGCCACACCGGCCGCTCCAGCGCCGTTGACTACGATCTTGATGTCTTCGACCTGCTTCGCTGCAACTTTCAGCGCGTTGGTGAGTGCCGCAAGAACGACGATGGCCGTTCCATGCTGGTCGTCATGGAATACCGGGATTTCCAGCTCGCGTTCAAGACGCTGTTCAATTTCAACGCAGCGTGGGGCCGAAATATCCTCAAGGTTGATGCCGCCAAAACTTGGAGCAAGGTGATGACACGTTCGAATGATTTCTTCCGTATCCTGCGTGTCTAGACAAATCGGAAACGCGTCGACGCCCGCAAATTCCTTGAACAAAGCCGCTTTGCCCTCCATGACCGGCATTGCCGCTTTGGGGCCAAGATTGCCAAGGCCCAAAATGGCGGAACCATCTGAGATGACCGCCACTGTATTCTTCTTAATCGTAAGTGTGAACGCTGTCTCTTCATCATCAGCGATTGCTTGACATACCCGCGCGACGCCCGGGGTGTAAGCCATCGATAAATCGTCTCGAGTCTTGATAGGGACGCGCGGTGTTACTTCTAGCTTTCCACCGAGGTGCATCAGGAAGACGCGGTCCGATACATGGACAAGTTCCAAATCGGGCATGCCGCGAAGGGAATCCGCTATTTTCTGGCCATGCTCAACGTTGGTGGCATTAACTGTCACATCGCGCGTAATCTTGCCTTCGCGAGAATCTACGACATCGATCGCGCCGATTAAGCCGTTCGCCTCGCCAATTCGGCTTGTCAACTTTCCCAAGAAACCTGGTGTATCTGGGTATCTCAAGCGTATGGAGAGACTGTATCCGGGGCTATGATGACTCACCGTTCTGGTATCCTTGAGTGGTGAACTTGAGTGGTGAACTTTTGGGCAGCGATCCGCAGGCTAACGATTCGGCCTAGTGGAAGGGACAAAAGTTATGCCATCTTGTCAGGTCCGACTATCCCCTGCCAAACCCGGGCGTTCGTCCGTGAGCATTCGCGCGCTGGGGGACTTGCGAAAACCGCTGAGGCGCAGAAACTAATGCGCGTTAGGCTTTGGCTAATCGGGGCCGCAAATCGCTGGTTTTAGAAAGGTGCCCATTGATGCTTCAACTCGCTCGCTTCAGTTTCGGTGTTGGTGATCGTTTTGCTCATCAGGCCAAGGCGCAACTAAGGGCCTTCCAGGAGCTAGCCAAGCAAGGCGTGGATGTAAGCCCTGTATGGAACAAATCCAATCGCGAGCACGGCTTCGTGGGATCGCAGCCCCCGAGCGTCAAAGCAGCGGCGGAAGCTGCGATTCAAGCCGCCGCCTGGGATGGCGCTTGGCACGTCGATGCTGACCATATTCAACTGGCGACTGTTGACAACTACCTGGATTGTTCAGATTTCTTCACGATTGATGTTGCCGATTCAATCGGCCAAAGTGTGCCGTCTGCGGATGTCGATGCTTTCGTCGCCGCCCACCCAGAACTGATCGGAACGCTAGAAATCGCCGGTTGTGAAACGCCGCTAGAGATATCCGAGGCTACCGTTCGTGAGGTTGCCTCGCAGTATTTACTGGCTGTCAAAGAAGCCGCGAAGATTTACCGTCACATCGCCGAAGCGAAGGGGCAAGACAATTTTATCGCTGAGGTTTCCATGGATGAAACCGACGCGCCGCAAACGCCTCCAGAACTGCTGATCATTCTGGCTGCACTGGCAGATGAAAAAGTTAAGCTACAAACAATTGCACCAAAGTTCACGGGGCGGTTCAACAAAGGCGTCGACTACGTTGGCGACCTGGCGCAATTCGAAAGGGAGTTCAACGATGATCTGGCGGTCATCTCTTACGCTGTCAAGCAATATGGTCTACCCGCCAATTTGAAATTGAGTGTCCACAGCGGAAGTGACAAATTTAGTCTTTATCCCATTATTCGCAAAGCACTTAATCGCACCGGTGCGGGCGTCCACCTCAAGACTGCTGGGACCACCTGGCTGGAAGAGCTGATCGGACTCAGCGAAGCCGGAGGCGACGGCCTTGCACTTGCCAAAGAGATCTACGCATATGCTCTCGAGCACCTCGAGGAACTGTGTGCACCTTACGCGAGCGTGATCGACGTAGATCCAGCCAACTTGCCTAGCAAAGAAACTGTCGACGGCTGGGATGGTCCTAAGTTTGCCAGTGTCATGCGACACATTCAAGACGATCCATCATTCAACGCCGACGTCCGGCAATTGCTGCACGTGTCTTTTAAGGTAGCTGCCGGAACCGGCGATAGATACACCAATATGCTCAAGCAGAACGAGGCCATCGTCGGTGAGCAAGTCTACCGCAATATCTACGAGCGGCACCTGAAGCCCTTGTTCCTCGGCTAGACAGCGAGCCTACCGCATTTTCGTTGCTAGGCTCACCAGAGGTTCAGGACACGGCGTAATATGAATTTCTATGCCGCTCGATTTCCCGCGGGCGGATTGGAATCACGTATGGGCGGGCTTTCGGGGGCGACAAACAGCCGCCGAGAAACGTCAGCCCAACGCCGGAATGTCCTCGTATTCTTGTAGATCAGCCCACTCCAGAATTTGGAATTTACCCAGCGACTTCTCAGTCGCACCGGTGGGCATTGCCAGTCCTTGGCTGCAATTCGCGCATCCATGACGGCCGGATGCGACCCACGAAAATGCTCGCAAGTCTCTAGATTCCAGTTGAAAGAGTCTTCGACTGCTTCTTCGCCAGGGTTTACTTGCCGGCCATCGTACAGGCTGGTGAAGTAGTCCATTTTGGCGGCCATGTTCGCAGGTGGCTTCACATAGCCATAGTGGTAGACCCAAGCTCCCGAACGAGCCGCATGCAGTTTGCGACCTTCGATTCCAAATCCGCAGGCATCGCCGACGCTCTGGACGCCAACCCGCGGTCGAACGATCCGAACTTGGCGACGATAGGGCAGTGGGTCTCGAATGGAATAATCAGCGCGAAAATGGTGGTAGCGGAAACTCAGCCCTTCGATGCTGCGGCGGCCCAAATTGGACTTCATCGAACCCTCAATACGGTCCAAATCGTTCTCGTGGATTACTTCGTCGGCTTGAATGTAAAAGCACCAATCGCCCTGACACTGCGCTAGGGCGAGGTTTGTTTGCTCGGCGAGAACCGTGCCGCCCTGCCGTTTCGCTTCGTCCCACACCGTGTCGATTATCCGAATCTTCGGCGAGTTGATGGAAGCGATCAATGCACGAGTGTCATCGCAACTGTTTCCAACGGCGACCACCATCTCGTCTACGAGAGGCAAGATCGAACGAATGCTCTCGACGACCGGGTAATCGTAGCGAATGGCATTTCGGACGATTGCAAAACCTGAAACGAACATCACTTGGGCTTCCTGCCTATTGGTAGCGGCTTAACGATCCGTTTGGTCGGAGCGCGGGGCCGCGAATTTTCGTTAGCTACTTCTCTGTAGCAATCAATCGAACTTGGAACGGTTTATCAACGGTCATCCTTAGAACCTACCCGAAAACCCATTAGCCGATCG
>DNPC01000679.1:4200-7502 GCA_003501565.1 Planctomycetaceae bacterium
CTGATGTTCGATTCAAGGTTTTTCGGATAGGTTCTTAAGCAACCTTCACGTTCTCCGTGAGTGACTCGCAGGCATCACGGACAGCCGTAAAGACTTCCTCAACCGAAAGGGCATCCATGCGTCCATTCGAATGATTGATTATTCGTTCGGGCGTATTGTAGGTCTGTGTTACTTTTGGGTCCGTTGCACCAAAAATGCTAACAACGGGACGATCCAGGGCTACCGCCATGTGGCGCGGGCCACTATCTGTGGATACAACCAACTCAGCTTTTTTTAGCACAGCTTTGCTTAAACTAATTGGCAAATCCGCCCGTAGACCCATGCTTCTGATTTGACGTGAACCGATGCGTGCAGCGATGGAATTTGCCATATCGCGTTCACCCGGTCCGCAGTGCAACAGCACATTCCAGTTCAGCTCGTTTGCTACAAGCTCCACCAACTCCTGCATTTTGTTGGCTGGCCAACATCGGGCCCGTTCTGTCGCAGCGTTGTTATTGACCACCAAGGTCGGAAGCTCGTTGTTGAATTCAAGCTCGCTCCACAACTCATCAGCGGCAGCTTGATCTTCTGGTCGGCAGACCAATTTCATCCGTCGATCGTGGGTTTCGCAACCGATACTTCCAACCAGTCGCAGATAGTAGTCGATCGGCGGCAACGCAGTACGACTGGGACCATTTTTTCCGGCGGGCATTGCTTCGGAATGCGTCAACAGCCAACTGCGCACATCTCCTGAGTAGCCCACGCGTGTCGGGACTGCGCCTAACCAGGCCGCCGCGGCAGACCACCATGAATTCGTCAGCAGGATGATGCTATCAAGGCTGGCATGCTGCAAGCGTTTTGAAAGTGCGTAACGCTGCAGCCAAGTTCGTTTGTTGTAAGTGATGACGCGGTCGAACAAGCGTCCTGATTCCGCATGTTGGAGTCCGTCGAGCAGCTGGGCGACTACGGGGCGAGCGATGATCACAATCTCAGCGTCTGGGAAGCCGCTCCGCAAGGCGGCAAGGGCAGGTGTGGCCATGCAAGAATCGCCAATCCAGGTCGGCAACAACACACCGATTCTGTTTGTACTTGCAGGCATGAGACGCAACCAAATGGTGATTCAAAAAGGCAAAGACAGCTGCTCAGCCGCCTGCCGACGTGTGAATATAGGGGTTCATCACCTCGGGCCACAAGATGACTGTTGTTATGATAGCAAACCGGCCTACCGGCTAGTCCCGGCGGATGCAGTCAAACAAGTCAGTTGGCAGGTCGCAAGCACGGAGCGACCGTAATGCCGCGAAGCTTGATTCCAGAAGAAAGCCTTGGATGAAGTGGACTGCGGTAAAAACGGCAGTCAGCCCACCTAGAACGCGAAACTCTCCACGTCTTCTGCTGGAGCCGTCTGATAGCCGCTGGGTTCCATAGAACAGCCCGCGCGACCTTGGCTAAGCGAACGGATCGCCGAAGAATAGCCAAAAAGTTCCTTAAGCGGAGCATTGGCAATGATCCCGGTCGTGATGCCGCGGGATTCGGTCGAGTCGATGATTGCGCGGCGTTGCTGCAAATCACCGACGATTTCGCCGACGTAGTCCTCGGGGGTCACGATATCGAGACGCATCACAGGCTCAAGCAGTGCCGGGCCGCCGGCTTGGAGCGCCAGGTCGAATGCATCATTTGCCGCGATCCGGAAGGCGACTTCATCGGAACCTACCTCGCGCATCTCCCCGCCGATTAACGATATGCGCAGCCCGGTGAGTGGGAAACTGCCAATCACACCACCACCGGAACAACGGCTGCGAAGCTCTTCCATCACGGCGGTCTTTAAGTGGTCTGGCAGAGCGTCTTCGCCGAAGTGTCGATCGAGAACGATTGGGTCCACCGACGGGTCTTCCAGCGGCTCAATTTTGACTTCGACTCGTGCGAACATTTGCGTCGCACCGATTTGGCGGTTGCACTGGCCGGTTACCGTGGCCTCGTTTTGGATCGTTTCACGGTAGTTGACGCGTGGCTTGTAGAACTTCACGTCCAACTTGAAATCGCGAGTCAAGCGGTGCTTGATCACGTCTAGGTGTAGTTCGCCCATCCCGCTGATCAACGTCTGACCAGATTCCTCATTTTCGACAGCATCAAAGGTTGGATCCTGGCGCTTGAGCATCTCCAGAACTTCGGCCAGTTTCTTACGCTCTGTGGTGTTCTCAGGCTCAATAGCCATGGAAAGTACGGTTTGAGCAAACTGGATACTTGGCAACATGATGGCGCTGCGCGTATCACACAACGTGTCGCCGGTGATTGAGTCACGCGGGCCAATTGCACAGGCAATATCACCGCACTCCAGCTTCTGGACTTGTCCCTGGCGTTCCTTTTTGGTTGCGTGGATCTGCCACAGTTGGGCGATATTCTCTTTCTTGTCGCGGTTGGGATTTAGAACGCGTGAGTTCGAATCGACGCTCCCGGAGTAAACGCGTATCCAATAGAGGTCACCCGTCTTGGCCGGCAGAATCTTAAAGACAACTGCACAGAAAGGTTCTTTCGGATCCGGCTTCCGGCTCAGTTCTTTGTCTTCTTTCTTTGGATCGACTCCGATCACCGGTGGCCGCTCTAGCGGACTCGGGAGGTAGTGCCCGACCGCATCCAGAATCGGTTGCACTCCCATGCCGTGTAGGGCAGAACCGCACAAAACCGGTTGAATCTCCATGTTAATGCAAGCCTCACGGACAGCCTTGCGAACCATATCTTGGCTGATCGGCTTTTCTTCCAGAGCGAGTTCCATCAGCTCCGTATTGATGCCGTAGAGCGTCTCCATCAGGACTTCACGCCACGTCTGAGCGTCGTCGAGCAATTCTTCCGGGATGTCAGACTCAGATGTTTGTTTTCCATCATCGTCCTTGGAAAACGTCAGCATCTTCATTTCGATCAAATCGATGACGCCGGAGAACGGATTGTTGACGTGAGCCGGTCCCATACCGACGGGGATTTGAAGAGCAACAGGCTGAGCGTTTAGTCTTGGGCCGATTTCATCGAAGACGCGATAGAAATCCGCCCCTTCGCGATCGAGCTTATTGATGAAAACAATCCTGGGAACGCCGTACTTGTCGGCTTGCCGCCAGACAGTCTCGCTCTGTGCCTCGACGCCTTCGCGAGCACTAAAAACGACTACTGCACCGTCGAGCACACGTAGGCAGCGTTCAACTTCGGCGGTGAAATCAACGTGGCCAGGCGTATCGAGCAGGTTGATCGTGGTGTTCTTCCAAGCAAACGTCACGCAAGCTGAGTAAATCGTGATGCCGCGCTCTTGCTCTTCGGGGTCATCGTCAGTTTCCGTG
>DNPC01000220.1 GCA_003501565.1 Planctomycetaceae bacterium
AGTTTCACCTTTCGGGGCCATTTCTCCAAGAAACTTCTGCAGCAGTTTCCCGTACGAAGCCGGATATTCCCCCCCGAGCAGCCCCGTTGCAACTTGGACATCGAACAGGTTCGCAAGTGGTTTGCCGGTGGCGCGATAGGCAAACAAGATCTCCTCGCGTCCAGCGTGCACAATGACGGTGCGTTGGCCATCGACCATCAAGTCCCACAGGCAATTGATGTCCGCGACCGCCTTGGGATCCACGATGAACACTTCTTCGCGCGTCGCAACTTGCAGTAAGCACAAGTCGGGCTGGTAACAATCCTCGGCGACAAACTCAGTATCCATTCCGATGACGTCAGCAGCCTCTATCGCAGCCCTTGCCGCCTCGAGCTCCTCTTGATCGTCAACTAAGCGGTACTCCACTTCCTTGTTCAACCGATTTGTGCGAGTTATGAAAATGACCTCAAGCGGCCCATAGATGCGAATTCACGAGGTTAACCGTTCACAATCTTCGCTCGAAGTTGCTTCACATTAGACCCACCGCTGCCAGAATTGCCAAGTTGGCAGACGCTTGCAACGTCTGACACCCGGCGACAGGGCTTTTGTTCATCCGGTGCTTTCGCTAGCCTTGAAGCATGGAAAAGTCGCCGTCTGTACTTCCACAACTACTCGTAAGCGTCAAATCGGCCGCTGAGGCTAAACTTGCGCAGTCGGCCGGCGTGGATTGGATCGACTTGAAGAATCCGGAAGCGGGGCCGCTTGGACGCCCCGACTTGGGAACGCTCTCAGCGACGATTGAAACGCTTTGCGATTGGCCGAAGCTAAGTGTCGCGCTTGGCGAACTGAGCGAAATTGAAAGTTCGCGTACCGCTCAACCAGAGCTTGAGATGGCCCGTCGTTTTCCGATCGCGAAACTCGCACTGGCCGAAACATGGACTGAGCAGGCAACAGGTGACTTGGTTGCGAGGATACAGAATTGCTTCCCGCATTCGGAAGATTGGCTGGTTCCCGTGGCGTATGGCGACTGGCAGTTGTGTGCTGCTCCGCCAATATCGAGCGTTGTGAAAATCGCGCAGGAGCTTAGCAGTCGGTACGTATTGATTGACACGTACACCAAAGATGGACGCAATCTGCTGGACTTCGTTGAGCGCTCTAACTTAACGCACTGGATTGATGTAGCTGGCGATAAAGGCGTCGAAGTCGTGCTGGCAGGCAGCCTTCGAATGAGGCATGTCGAGCAGCTATGGGATACCGGCGCTGCCGCCTTTGGTATTCGTGGAGCTGTTTGCAATGGAAGGCGGACCGGCGACGTGAACCTGGAGAAGATACTCCACTGGACGAAGTGGATCCAAGACCGGCGTAGCCCGAACTCGGTCGCTCAGATATAACTCACTGTCAGTCTGAAGGCGCTTGGCCGCAATCAGAGTCAACTCCACCGCCCTTCGCGGAGCTATCATTGATGTCTTCAAGTATCGATCGCGAACCACTCGACGGTGTGATTCAGCAGGACAAGCGAATCGTCGGCCCTATTTGCTTGCCAGAAGAAGATACGCAGGAGTTTATCGAGCAATTCAATCATTGCTATGGACCGCTGCGGTTACAGATCTCAGGTCCTGCACTATTGCCCACGCCAAATCGAATTGCACCCGTAGGTGCGTCTCGGCGTTTGGGAGTTCTTCGCGATCGTGAAACCTCGTAGTCGCAATCGTGAATCGACTTTGCGATTCGAGGCGGAAATCAGGCGTAGCGAATTCCACCGCAGCGTGGTGGACTCGCGGTTTCCATAATCCGGCCGGCTGAGCTAGGATCCAGTCTAATTCACTAGCTTGGCTGCGAAATCCTCTTTGGCAAGCGCGGCGATGGCGGCTTCCGAATCAAAGCTCCCGTCCAGCTTGAGTTCGACAACAGGCTTTGTGATCGTGCCTTCGGCAGCGCTGGAAGGTTGTTCGGCCAGTTGTACGTCCGAGACGCCGGGTTGTCCTTGGAGAGTCTCCTTCACGCGTGGCCAACATGAATATGGGCACATCATACCTTCGACATGCAGGCTAGTGTCTGCGACGAAACGTACTTTGTCCGCGGGAGATTCGACCTTAAGTGTCACGCCGCTGCTGGTCATTCCGCTGCCAGTAGCACCGCTTCCCGTTCCGCCGCTGGACGTAGTGCCGTCACCGGCAGCTGCCTTGGGTTCACCACTATATGGCACAACGGTCGGAATGGTCTCTTCGGGTTGTTCGCAACCAACGAAGAATCCGGTGAGTAAGACTGCTGACAATGTCAGGAAACGCATTTTGCTCTCCAGCGGGAGGATTGGATTGGTTGTAGCAACCTAAGTTCAACGGAGTAATTCGCCTGTGTGGATCTCTTCAGGTTCGCAACCATATTTTAAGTTGTAATCGCTAGATATCAAAGACCTGCGGTTTTTGCATTTTATTTGCACGAACGATCACGAAACAAGGTGATTCGCAAATCACAGTAATCGAAGATGTGGTGCTACAAGCCAGAGGAGCAAAGCATGGGGGTAAGCGAAAGCCCTAAGCGTATTGCGGTTGTGGATGCACGAGTCGGACACTAGGCGAGTTGAGTGGACTGGGCGGTTATTGGTTTCCCATTCCCGCTTTTTGAACGAGTCGAGCCGCAAGTTTCAGTGCTGCGTAGAGGCTGCCGGAGTCAGCCGTGCCTTTCCACGCAATGTCGAACGCGGTGCCATGATCGACACTTGTGCGGATGATCGGTAGACCAAGCGTGGTATTCACCGCGCGGTCGAAGGCCAAGGCCTTGAGAGGGATGTGACCTTGGTCGTGATACATGCACACAAATGCATCCGTGCAAGCACGGCGGGCTGGAAGAAAAGCGGTGTCGGGCGGCACGGGCCCATGAATGTCGATGCCTTGCGCACGAGCGCGGGCAATCGCTGGTTCGATCACCAGTTTTTCTTCTTGACCAAACAGCCCGTTTTCACCCGCGTGCGGGTTCAGGCCACAAACAACCAGCGTTCCGGGCCGGTTGTGTAACGCTTGCATCGCTGCTGCTGTCAGTTCTATGGTGTCGAGTACCCGTTGCTCGGTCAACAGACGCGGTACATCGGCATACCCACAGTGCACCGTGGCGAATGTGCACGTGACTTCGTCGGAGTACTGCATCATGCACCATTTTGTACTTTGCGTTCGCTCTGCAAAGATCTCGGTATGCCCTGGGAAGTCGATTCCAGCTAGATGCATGGCCTGCTTATTGAGTGGTCCGGTGGTTACAGCATCGACAGAGCCTGTTTGAGCAGCTGCTATGGCAGTTTCCACATAGGAAAATGCCGCTCGGCCACAATCCGCACTGATTTGACCAATGTCGTAGTCGAGGTCACCCTCGAAGGGGACATCTACCAAACCTGCTTCGCTCGGGCGGTTGTGCAGAAACTCTGCGACGCTCCATCTCGGAACATCTGGGAACGACTGGCCGCAATGCAGGAAGTAGCGCTCGGCAATCGCCACGTTTCCGATTAAGACTGGGACGCAGAACTTCTGTACTTCCGGATCTAGCAAAGCTGCTAGAGTCAGTTCTGGGCCAACTCCCGCCGGATCCCCAAGGGTCATCGCAATCACAGGTAGGCCGTGCGCCTGGGTGCTGCCGATAGGAGAAGAGGGGCTGGATGATTGTGGCGGTTTATGATTCAACGGAATAACGGTTCGACGTGAAAGGTGCAAATCAGTTGAGCGACTTGGGCTCCTGGCGGGAATCGTCCGATTGTATAATCCATCTCAAGCTTTGTCAGAGCCGCTAGTCGCGAAGTGTACCTGCAAGCTTCAGTGTTATGATTTTGGGCATATTTGGCGGCTTGCTCGCATCCGTTTAGGGCTTTCCAGATGACCGTAAAAATGCAGCTGGCTCGCATTATTATCAGCGAGATTAGCGACAACCAAGTAATCTACTTGCGGGAAGTCGACGGTGACCGGCAGTTTCCGATCCTGATTGGGATCTTTGAAGCGACCAGTATTGATCGTCGTGTGCAAGGCATGAAGTCTCCGCCTCGACCACTGACGCACGATCTAATCGTGGCGACGGCAACCAGTCTCGGCGCTGAGATTGAGAGCGTAGTTATCAGTGATCTCCAGGAGCACACCTACTTTGCCAAACTGCAAATGCGGCGTGCGGGCGAACTGATTGAAGTCGATACGCGGCCTAGTGATGCGATCGCCGTGGCTGTGACCTTTGACCCGCACCTACCGATTTATGTGACCGAAGATGTTATTGAACGAGCCTCAAATTAGCGTGTCGGTTGAAAGTGCGCGTTGAGGCACCGGAGCATCGAACCGCGAGTACTGGCGACATTGCTAGTCGTATCGTGTTACCAAATCTGCGAGGATTTCTTTTACCTTGTCTCTGCATTCAGCAGGCTCGAGTACCTCTGCCTCCGCACCGAGTCGCATGGCTCGTTGGATGATCTCGGTGTCGTGGAATGCACTTACTTTTAGCAATACGCTACCATCGTCTTGAGGGGTCAACGTCTGTTCAGGGTGCCACGGATCCTCTTCAATCCACCGAGCGGCTTGGGGCGAAAGCTTCAGAACATATTGTGTCGTCTGGGCACCACTGAAGATTCCAACAGATTGACCAAGGTGTGCACCTAGATCGATTTCGGGATCGGGTTTAAACCATGTGTCGAGGGCTTTCGCGGATTGGAACCGATCAAGTTTCCAGTGCTTGAGTTTTTGTGATCCTGCGGAGGAATCTGACTCGCGAGCGGTTTCGGTGGCCACGACATAGATACTAGATTGATAGAGCACGACCCCGTAAGGCTCAATGGTTCGCGTGGTTGCAGTCCGGCCGGGGACCTGATATTCCATCTCCAGTTCCCGATGCTCCTGGATTGCACGATTTACTGTCTTCAAGATTCCTTGGTGCTTTTCATACGTTTTGAAGGGTAACCCCAACACGTACATCGTACGGCGATAGCGTTCATAGTGCTCCCAAACCGACCCAGGTAACTGGTCGCCCACTTTGTTCCAGAACGACTCGATGCCAATCCAAAATTGAGTTCCAACCAGCGGCAGCATCAAGTCACGGCCCATCGATAGTGCAATCAATTCGCTAGCCGTGATCGTAATCTTGTGCAGCCCCTTGTCGGACCGACTCAGTTTCCATATTCGGCCGCGTTGATTTTCTTCATCCGTGATGGGGATGCCAGCGGCGGTGAGTGCCTCGAGGTCGCGTCGAATACTGCGCGTGTGCAGGCTCGTTAGGCCAAGTTCTTCGACGACACAGTTGCGCAACTCCTCCAGTGTTGCGCCGAACCGGAGTCGCTCAAGGATCTGGAGGATCTTATGCTGGCGGATGAGTTGTTCGTTGCGAGCCATGGTAGTTGGTGCTCAGTCGCAATAATATGTTTGGTATGTCTGGTATCGCTTACAAGTTGCTCGGTAGCTGGCCGAGTACTAGCAGCCAGCCGGGGGCTAGCCTGCTGATGAATGGAAGCGAACAATCCCAAGGATTCATCGGGCTAGATATTCAATCCAGGGGAATTAGGACCCCGGCATTGCACGTAGGTGAGGCGATCTTACACACGGGCCTTTATAGCAATGTGAAACAACCTGGAATGGTTGTCTGATGATCAAAATGCAGCTCGCAGGATCGTAATTAGGTCTTCCTTCGTTGGTGTGCGACGATTTAGATCCATAAGCCGTCGAATCTCAATTGCTTTGCTAGCAACTCCGTCGATCTGGGATTCGCCTAGGCCCAGATCACGCAGGCGAGAGGGAATCCCGATAGCTCGCTGCAGAGTTTCTATACGCTCAATAGCTTGATGGGCAAGCTCGCCATCTGGCAAATGATCGCTGCAGCCAAGCAGTCGTGCAATCTCGGCAAACTGGCTCTCACAATGTCGCAAGTTGAATCGCATTACGTGTGGAAGCAGTAGTCCGTTGCCTTCCCCATGGCCGCAATGTGTCAATGCGCCGATTGGGTATTCGAGCGCGTGGACGATCCCCACGCCGCTATTCGAAAATGCCATACCGGCTAGCATCGCTGCTTGCGACATCTGGTCGCGCGCTAGCTGATCGTTGGGCGTTTCGACGGCACGCTGTAGATACTTTCCACCGCGCGAAATCGCGTCTCCGGCAAGCATTTTTGTCAGCGCGTAAGAACCCTGATAAGCTCTGGCTTCGCTTGAGACATCCTCCAACTGTTCGAATGGCCGGTTCGAATAGGCTTCAATTGCGTGCACCAGAGCGTCCATGCCGCTATCGGCGGTGACTTTTGCCGGACAACTATCGGTCAGAGCCGGATCGACGATGGCCACACGTGGACGCAGCCAACGTGAGAGTATGCTGACCTTTATTGCATTGTCGGTATCGGTGAGTACTGCCGAGTGGGAAACTTCGCTGCCAGTGCCAGCGGTTGTCGGAAGAGCAATGAGTGGTGTAACGGGGCCTGGGACGCGATCAAATCCGAAGTAATCCTGAGGCTTGCCACCGTGGGCCTGTACGATGGCGGTGACTTTGGCCACGTCCAGATTGCTTCCGCCGCCCAGTCCGATGATGCAGTCAGCGCGATGTTCGGCTGCGGCAAGGGCAGCGTTTTCGGCAATTTTAACCGACGGTTCCGCCGCTGATCCATCGAAGACGGCTAGGATCGCCGACGACATCAGTTGTTGAATCAACTCGGCCACGACCGGTATCATCATGAGACTGGCGTCGGTGATCAGAATCGGCCTCTGGACTTTTAACGCGACCAATTCGGTCGCCAGATTCTCTCGACTCCCCCGCCCAAATTGCACTTCGCCGGCGGTGCTGAATTTCCAAATCGTATTCACCATAGTCTCAATCCTAGTGCGTTGCCGCGTATGGCGCCACCTTACTGATGACCCACCTTTGCTGCAATCGGTAGCAACTCCGCCATAGCTGCCGAGAGGCTCGAAGGTATGCAAATGTCTTTGCGGAGGATGCTGGCAACCGACCTCGCCTGGACAGTTTGCTGGCCTTTCTATCGCCAACGAAATGCGTCTAATTGAAACCACCCAATGGGGCCCTTAGAATTAAGGCCCGAAATTCTTGCGCGATATTCTCGGTCATGTCTTGCGTCAATTATTCTGTACGATGAAATGGCCAGCGGTGCCGGTGTAACGCGTTGATATATGCCCGGGGCGATGCATTTCTTCCGCTTCTCGTTTCCAGAACTGCAACGCTTCCAGAACTGTAGCTTTGAAAGGAAATCCGATGCGACGATTGGGTCTGAGTGCTTTGACTGCTTCAGTTCTGGTGGTGCTTGGTGTGTCTGTAACACTGATTGGCTGTGCACCCAATTCCGATTCTGCAACCAGGAAAAAGAGGATTGTACTGCTGAACAACACCGCTTCCCCATTTTGGGATGCGGCGCGTGCAGGCATCAAGCAGGCAGTGGAGGACTTTGGGCTAGAGGAATCCGGCTATACGGCCGCGATGGATGCCAACGATGGTACGGAGACAGGGCAAATTGAGAAACTCAGGCAATATGCATCCAAGAGTGATATTGCGGCTGTGATTATCTCGCCGATTTCCTCTTCCAGCCCGGCCATCGCCGAAGAGCTTCAGAAGCTAAAAGACAAAGGAGTTCTGATTGGCTGCTTCGATAGCGACCTAACCGAAGATGGTCGGTCCATTCGCGAATTTTATGTGGGCACCAACAACGTACAAGGCGGCAAAGTGCTTGGAACGGCGGCAAGAAACATTCAGCCCGGTGGCGGCGCCTATGCGCAGTTTGTTGGAACGGATAGCCAGCAGAATGCACGCGAACGCATGGATGGGTTTACTGCAGCGGTTGGCGACAATTACAAAGAGCTGGCCCGCCGCTTGGATGACGCGGATAGAAGTCGAGCCCGTGACAATGTTCGCTACGTGATCGACAAGTTTGATGAACTCAACATCTTGGTCGGTATTTGGTCGTACAACGCACCGGCGATCGTTGATGTTGTCGAAGAAAAAGGAATCGGCGACAAAGTGAAAGTCGTCACCTTCGACGCAGAGCAACTCGCAATCCAGCAAATGGAGGCGGGAAAAATCGATGCGATGGTCGTGCAAAACCCCTTTGGGATGGGCTACGAGTCAGTTCGCTATGCCTTTGCAAAGCTCACAGGTGAAAGCGAAACGATTTCAGAGATGTTCCCAAACATGGGTGAGGATGGCGGCGAAATTCTGGATACCGGCTTGAAGGTCGTTGTGCCAGATAGCGGCTCGCCGCTGAAGCCCGAGATGTTTGAAGAATTTGGCGAAGGCGTTGAGTTTCTTTCGATCAGCCAGTTCAAAGAGTGGCTTGATGAGTATGGACTGACCAGTTCGTAGGATTATTGTCTGGCGGGTATCTGCGAAACGCCGGGGCGTTGGGGGCTTACGCGGCGATGGGGGCTTACGCGGCGTTGGTTGAGTCCTCTACGGAGGGCCTGGAGAGCACAGTGCTTACTGCACAGGTGGCGGGTGGGCCGCGTACGCCTGCCGGCTGACGG
>DNPC01000445.1 GCA_003501565.1 Planctomycetaceae bacterium
TTCTGCGGGGGCTGAGGTCCGTTGTGTACGGTTGATTCTGCCAGCTCGAGGTGGAGCCAAAGAGCGTCCGGAGAGGCTCTTGCCGCCTTCCAAAGCTTGTTTTGCGTCTTCAGTAAGTGAGCGTAACTGCTGCACGAATCCGCCTTTGAGCAGCGGAGGTGGTGCTTGGGCCGCGTCGTCTGCGGCAACGGCTGTGCCAGACAGAGCAGCGCATAAGACTGCTGCGGAATGTACACCGATCACGGTGAATAACCGAGAGAGGTTTGCAAAAGACCGCACTATCGATGTTGATTGCAGGTTCATCCCCAATGGGCTCCATTCAGCATTGCCTCGTGGCCCGGTCAACCGACGGGCGCACTCCATTGCCGTATCGACTAGATAAGGTGTAGCGGTTAAGCCAATTTTGAAGGAAGTGTCGACTGAAAGATGCCAAGTGGCGATAAGAAGGCCTCAAGGTGTAGCAAAATGCGTCACTTGTTCGTCCTAGCGTAACGCATAATGCCCGAAACGCTCCTTGGAATGGAGTTCTGGAATTCGGCGGAATGTTGTCCAGCAGTGAATTTGCATGGCGCGAAGGCCATTTGGGCACCTGCGGGCCCTTTTGGCGCGGTAGTTGCTATCAACGTCCTCCGCGTTCCGGTTCTCGCGACAGGAACGCCTCTCCAGGGCTGCATTTTCGGCGATTTTTGTAGCAGGGTCGGAACGAGGCAAATAGAATGCAAAGCTGGAGAGTTTCTTTTTCTACCAACCAAGCATGCGCGACGGCTATCCCAGCCAGAATGCAAAAAGCGCGAAATCTCATCAGAAGATTAGGGAGCTGTAACGAAATGTCGTTCGCTAAGTACTTGTTCGTTTTGGTGGTTGCTTTGGTGCCCACGATGTTGGTGCCCACGGCTGCAATGGCCGCGGCCCCGCAGGTTCGTGGCGATAGCCGGCTGGCGACCTTCGAGGATGCTGGCAACCGCTATTTTGCATTGTCCGTCAAACCGGATGAGCGGGCGGAGTACCCTGAGGCGGATCGATATGAAGTCGTTGTCTTATTCGACACTTCGGCTTCCCAAGTTGGGCAGATTCGGGCCGACGGCTTAGAAGTGCTGGCCGAGCTCGCCGCTTCGTTCTCAACCGCACATCAGGTGAGTCTGATGGCCTGCGATGTCGAGACGATCGCTTTGACGCCGGGCCTCGTCGCTCCATCGAGCTCACAGTGGGATGCGGCGGTTGCGAAACTCGAGCAAAGAGTTCCCCTCGGAACCACAAATCTGGCGACTGCATTTCAACAGGCCTCAGAAGCCTTCAGTTCTAAGGCGGCACAGAAGACGATTCTTTACATCGGCGATGGGATTAATCGGTCAAATTTCCAAAGCGAGTCTGCCCAGCGGAAGCTCATCGGTAGTCTTGTCGACGCGCAGATTTCAGTTTCGACTTTTGCGATTGGTCCAACTGTGGACTACTCCTCCGTGGCAGCGATAGCCAACCATACTGGCGGCATCGTTCTAGTTGACTCCCAAATCAGCGAGTCGTTGCAAAGCGTCGGGCGGTTTCTGGGACACAGCACTACGGTACCAGTTCTGTGGGTCGAATCAGCTGAATTTCCCAACGCCATCGCCAGCTCATTTCCGAGCGAGTTTCCTCCGTTGCGGTTGGATCGTGATTCGGTCGTCGTTGGCGAGTTGACTGCTGGTTCGGCTAAGGGCGCTGTGGCGATTGAGGCTAAGTGTGCGAATCAGTCCATTTCGCTTCGAATCGATGTAGAAGCAGAAGCCAGCAACCCAGACCTGGGCTTCTTGGTTTCTGTGGTCGAACAATCCAAGAAGGATTCGGGCTTTTCCTTGCCAGCACTGGGGTCCCATGGCCTCCGCGTGGTGAGCTTTATGCTGGCAGATACGGCTGCTGAAATGGTCAAGAGCGGACGGTTTGCTCTGCAAGTTGGTGACAACGCGGCTGCGATCGAAATTGCAGAAGCAGCTTTGAAGAAGGATCCCAATAACGAAGATGCTCAAGCACTCCTACGAGCTGCTCAGGATGAAGAAGTTACTGCGGTCCCTGCGGGTAAGTTTACGCAGTACGGCGGTCAAATCGGTTCAGAATTCGACTCAGCCGGTGCCCTGCTGGCTGAGGCTAATGCACTGCGTCAGGCGTCACAGGAAGCCTTGCGTGCCGACGTTCGCAATCAGCTTGTAGAGGCGCAGAAACTAGCTGCTAAGGATCCGACGGGCGTAAAGAACTCGCTCAAGCTTCTGTTGGAAGAGCTGGATAGTGCAGTCGAGGTTGATCCGGGCTTGCGTGCACAGTTGCAATCGGATGTTCGCGAGCAGATCCGTGTTGTCGCGCTTCAGGAGTCGCGATACCTGGATCGAGTTCAGCGTAGTGAGGCCGTACGTAGCCAGGCTGACCAAATCCAGCGTCTGTTGGCTGAAACAGAGCGGGAAGAAGAATACCTGAAGAACTTGGTAGACCAGTTCAATTTCCTGATGGAGCAACAGGACTTTTTGGCGGCCAGTAAAGAAGTTGCACCAGAAATTGGTGTAATCGCACCTGACACCGTGATTCACAACGTATCGCGTGAGGTTAGCTCGCTGCTTTCCAATCAGGCTCTTCTGCAGGACGTGTTTGAAGAGCGTGAGCAAGGTTTTGTTGACGTAATGCGGGGCGTGGAAGAAGCAGCGATACCGTTCGCTGGTGAGCCTCCCATCGTTTACCCACCAGCCGAAGTCTGGATCGCGTTGTCCGC
>DNPC01000442.1:0-14466 GCA_003501565.1 Planctomycetaceae bacterium
GGGAGCGATTTACAGGCCTATGCATCGAACGCTTACCTCGCGGCCAGTATTCGATTCGATACCAAATGCGGGCCGAAACCCCTGGATCGTTTGCAGGTGGTCCCGCCACAATTGCTGGCATGTACGCCACTGACCTGCGCGGCAATAGCAGCAACACCCGCATGGCAGTTGTCGACTCACCGCGATAGAAGCCCTAATGACGGCCCGCAAAATAGCGTTCCTTTGCTTCGGCGTATCAGCGCCAAGCTCGCCCAGCCTGCTGCGTTTCGCACGATCTTGCGTGGACGATCTCGCTCATTCTCGCTCTAGAACGAGCGATTTACCTGGACCATGATTTCGGTATCGAAAATCCGCTGGGTGAGCAGCGGCACCGAAATACCGGTGCGGAGCGACCACTGGTTCTGAAGAGCAGCGTGCAAGCCAGTTGTGTAGTTGACGAGTGTGTCGATCGTTTCACCGGAGTTGACGAAAATGTTCGGAGTTCCGCCGCCGGGAAGGGCGTCAAAGCGGTCGGGTTGACTCAACGCTGACGAAATGTGCAGCTCATTGATCAACGCAAGCCCCGTTGGATCCTGGTCAGAAGGGGCAAACAGCCAAGCCCCAACACCTAAGTCGATTTGTAGCCATGTCGGTTGGTTCAGGTAGAATGTGTCAGCTTGGCCAGCCCCAACCTGCGTGATCAGTCGGTCCCCGCCAGTGGGGACTTCAACTTGCAGGAAACCATTTGCGAACCAGACATCGTTGATTTCTCGCTGCATTCCCAAGAATGGCGTGAGGTAAACCGCGTTGGGATCATGCGTAACGAAAACTTGCCCCAGCGTCGCGTCCAGTGCAAACGACTGCGACCCCGATGGTGCCTCCACTGCTAAACCTGCGGCAATCGCACAGCTATCTGTCCCCCACAGCACGTGCTTTAGGATCATCGAAAGGTTACCGAAACTACCGCCGCCGTAGATGGTAGAAGAGGTGAGCTGACCGTTGGGTTCGATCGAAGCAGCAACGGGCAACCTGACTTCTATCGATGAACTTCCATCAAAGAATGTCTTCTCGACGCCGAAAGTAAATCGGTCAAGGTGGAGATCCCCGCCGGGTCGCGCGAATGCATTATGCTGATGGTTGTAGGTAACCCAAAGTCGGTCCTGTGGCATCGCAACGTTATTTTCAGATACCCGCATACCGCCAAACGAAGCAGCGGTAGGGAAATCCTCGGGGCGAATGGACTCAAATTCTTCCGACGGAAAACTGGTCGGAATGTTGTTGAAGGTGATTGCGGACCCCGGCCGGCGAAGATCGCCAAACATTTCCGGTGTACGCGACAGTTTTCGATGACCCGCTGATCGAAAGTAGCTACTCCTGGATCCGTCACGGCTGCCCGTTGAAAGTCCGGCAAAAGACGTCAACGGACTGGCATACGTTGGAACCGCCCCCAGCGTCCGAAATTGCCCGTCCCGGCCTAGCGTACTCATCCGTGGTCTGGGACGTGAGGCGTTTGGATTAGTCGGTGGAGTATTGCTGCGTGGCGCAAGCCCTGCCTGATTGGGTGCAGGGACTTGGGAGTTTAAAGCTGGACTCGCCGGTGGTGGGGTAGTTGTAGCGCCGTCGGATAAGTTCAGTTGTATCGGTTCTTGAGGGACGATTTGGTCGGAAGGAGAGTTTGGTTCAGTCTGCTGTGCAACCGAAACCGGCTCCAGATAACTGACAACCCCGACGTTTTGTCCCGTCGCGATAGTAGTCCCCAGGAGCAGGCTTGGAAAAAAGCCCAGCCAAACTGCAAGTCTGAAGGTATTGTTCGGGCGATATTCCAACATTACAAGCAGCCTCGGACATCCATGTCGTCGAAGGGGTTGGGGCAGTTGCCGCAGGAACTGAAACTCAGCGTTTGATAGTCGCGCGAGCGACTCGCTAAGGCAGCTATTCGGCTGTGACGCATAGCGAGATACCACGGAGAACCGCAATCAACCTACACATTTGGGTTGTTATCGGATTCCGACAAGATAGGGTTCAACACACCCAAACTGGCTAGCATAGATTACGTAATTTGCGCAGCGTATTTGCTAGCAATTCTGCCCGGCTTTTGCCGCCGCCTTTCGGGCATCACCATGCACGACGAACAGTGCGAGCGATCTTCACCGAATCTGCATTCTGATCAGTGGGAATTTCGAAGGCTATTGTATCCACCTCTGCCCGGCCTCCCTCAAACATTACATTCCTAGCGCCCGACTGGGATTTGTCGAGCAAGGTAACAGTTCCGAAAAGAGCATCGGTGGCCTGTCGAGCGGCATGAATAATTGCGGTTGCAAGCAGCGCTGAATTGCTGGCGGCGAGAACGTCAGAGTACACGCAAATTTCCTGAGGTAAACTCAGACGCATCCGCATGACTGTTCCATCACTGTCGACTGACACACTACCGGATGTAGCACCCTGCCTAGCCAACGCGCTTGACTGCTCCACCAGTCCTCTCATACATTCGAACAACATATTTAATCGGAGCGAAGCACCATCCATGGTCAATGCTTCTGCATTCCAAACGACTTCGATATTGGAATCCTCAGCGAAAAACGCTTCCATCTGATCTTTGACGCTGCAGCTGCTTTGATGATCATCCAGTTGAGCGAATTGTGATTTAACGGCTTCAACCTTTTCTTCCGCATCCCGGCTTGCTCTGGAGAGCATCTCCAAGAACCTGGGCATCGCCTCTCCAGATATCCGGCCCGAGTCGACTTTTAGCTGAATCAGTTCAGTGACGTTTTTCAACACGTGCAGCGGCTGGCAAATTGCGTGCACGAAAACGGACATCCAACTAGCAGCCGCGATCGAATGTACGCTTGACTCACCTTCGGGAGACCTCACATCAAACTGAGCAACGGCCGAGGAGGCTTTCGGTTCATGGAACACGTACTTCCAAATCGAATAGCCACTTTCGGCGCTGGCAAGCGTTTCCGCGGAAACGTCGGCAAGTGGCGTTGTCACTGAGCAATTGCCGATAAACAATCGCTGCAGGTCGTCTTCGCCAAGCGCTAGTCGCCTCACAAGGTCCTGGAATGAATCGATACTCGCGCTGTTCAAACGCGCGTGCAAAAGCGTGCTGGGCTCTGATCGTCCCACCAATTCCAAAATACAAACACCGCTCCGTGGACTTTCTTGCGCGAGTTGGATGGCTCTCAGAGCAACCGCAACGGGCACGTGGCTTTCTTGATCGGTCATGTTTGGCATCAGATTATGACAACCCACCCTCCCGCAATTTGAGGCATCGCGCTGGTTTGATCGTTAGAGAGCATGCAAGGGCGTCAGTCAAGTAAGCTCGTAAGGCAGGAGACTCGGCGCACGAAAAAGGGCCCCCGGAAAACTGTTTGCCCCGCTCCAAAACCACAGGTGGTATCAGAGACAGTCTCCGGAAGCCCCAATCGTGCATCGAGCTAGTTGGCAGGAAGCGACGTGGTTTCCGTCGCGTACTCTTCGTCTCGTTTTGGCTTACGAGCAAGTATCGACTATTTTGGCCGCGATGCGAGTATTCGCATCATCTATTGCGGAAAACCGCTTGTGAGCAATGTTGCTACTTGCAGAAGGGTGACTCATTCCTTAGGACAGCTCACACAAGTGTTTGCCCGAGCGATCTGCGACGACGGCAGTACTTCGCCGCCGCACGAGCTCGCGACGTTTGGATGCACTTAGATCCCTGACTTTTGCCGGAGTGCAGGCGCAAGCGGCCGCCTTGGTTTTTCGAAACCGATTTCGCATTTTGGACGCCAATGGCCATCCCGACCAACATTATTGGGCGGGATGTTCATTTAACGGCCCTTGTTCAATGGAATTTCATTACAATCCGGGGGGGCCAGTCCCCCAACTTCAGCGAGGATCCCGCCGCCCCAAAATGAAGTACCCAAGATGCTGAGAATTCGCCAAAGCCTAGTCGCAATCCTGGTGGCTGCTGGACTCGTTTGCATGCCTCCAAGCGCACTTTCGAGTTCCGTGTCGAAGTTCGATGCTTCGGCCGCAGACTCTCAAGGAATCGGAGGACAGCGGCCACTCGTTCTCAACCGTAAAGCTCTTTACAGCCCGAAGTTCTATGACCTAGTTTGCGAACATTTATTGAGCGGGCATGAGCGTACCAAAGAAGCGGCGCTGTGGCTCTCAGCACTGCGACTGGAATTGGAACGCAATGAACTTTCCGACTGGCAAAAGCAGCTAGTTGAGCTGAGGCTGGGTTGGCTGCAATCGACGTTTGCCGCTAACGAATCTTCATTGTCCAGTGAAGACCAGGCGGCGGTAGCCGAAGTTGCCGAGAAATCTGTAGTCGGAGATGTTAGCTTCACAAGTTGTCCACCGCACGCTCAAGTTGAACTGAGTGTCCTGCCGACGCTTTTGGATGCAAAGGGGTTGCCCCCAACTGGGTACGACCAATGGCAAACGCGTTTCTTGAAGCAGCTAAGCCTCCACGATGACTGGCAGCCCAGCTGCAAGTCAATGCTTTACCAACTTGCCAGCGACATCGCCCTTACGCACTCGCAGCACCACGACGCGACAAAGTGGGCGGTCTTAGCGGTAGTGCTCGCGGATGCAGACGGCCACGCAGTCCTGCGCAGGACGAGCCGAGAAAGATTGTTGGCTGTGTTCGAGCAAATCGGGCGTCGCGATTCGGAAATCGCCCAGCTGGCGACGTTTCAATTGGCTGCACGTGAACGTGTTCCGGACAGCACGCGGCAGCTTACAAAATCAGCCACGTCAGCCCTCGAGCTGGAGCAGGTAGAACACGTAAATATCAAAATGCTTTCCCGGAGGATCGCTGTTGCAGGGCCTGATTTTACGCTGGCAAACGGCAAAAAACTGACGCAAAAAAATTACTGCTTATGCGCACTGCACACATTATCCCAACCCGGCCCATTGCTTCCATCCCGCAAACGCGTAGCGCTGTTTGCCGAATCTCTTAAGGTAGCCGAGGAGCAACGCGACGACGAGTTAGCGATTCGCTTGCGAGTTTACTTTAAAAACTCCTTATTGCACCGGAAGCGGTTTGACAGAGTGCTAGATGGTGCCGTTGAATTAGCTCGAGAAGTGGCCAACCTAAACAATCGCTCTTTAGAGCTACAGCTTTCAGTTACCGCGTTGCTAGCCAGTGAACTATCGACCGCACTGAAAGATACACCAAACTCTACAGATTCGTGGTCTGTGCAGGTCGACCAGCTCATCGAAGCGTTGATTACAACGCCTCAAACGGCTGATACTCGCTGGTCACCCAATCGAGTGCTTGCGAGTTTAGCCAACTCTAACCTACAGAAGCGCGTCACCAAATCTGACTTCAAGCCTTTCGTTTCTCGAGTAGTTGGCGCCGATTCGCGTTCCCCTCAAGAGCGGCTCAATACTACCGCCACCACTCCTGGCGCGGCTCCTGGTGTAAAAACTGCCGACGTCGATTCCTCACCGCTCAAGACCGCTCCTACGAAATGGGCCTCCATTTTGGGCGGTGTCGGAAGCGTTGCCGGATTAGTCGGACTCGTGTGGCTCGCAATTTCCAGGAAGACGCATTTGCACGTTCCCGAAAGCGACGCTGGCCATGGGAACGCTGGCCGGGGGACCAATCTGTGCCCCGCCTCAACTGAAAACATACAAGAGGACTTGAGAGCCCAGGTTAGCAGTGAAGCGGCGCTTCCGCATGCCGCGGAGCTATTTCATCTTCGAGATCTGCTAGAGACTGTAGTTGCGCAACTCTCAGAGCCGCACGCTAAGCAGGTTGGCTTGGCCAGCGACCCCGGCGGAGAACTAGACCGCACATTACGAGGTGATGCACCAAAAATCGAGCTATTGCTAGCGTCACTTGCCAAGGAGATGGTGCGCTGTCCCTTGATTGGTCGCGTTATGCTGAGCGGTAGAGTCGAACAATCAGGGACTCACGCTGAATCGACCTTGGAGGTGTCACTCACTTACCACCTTCCCAAAGAATCGATGGAAACCGCGGCCGCACGAAAAATGCACAGCAATCGGTGGATCGAGAATCCAACTGCCGCTCGTTTGGTTGCGTTACTCCACAGTGATATCGAGCACAACTTGGACCCAGGTGGAATTGGTTGTCTGGTGGTTCGCATCAAGATTGCCAGCGTTGCTAACTGCAAAGACGCGTCTCGGAGTGGGACGACAGCCGACTCCGAGCAAAACGCCTGCAGAGTGCTGGTCGTTGACCCCGATGAACTGGCCCATACTTCTTTGAAGGCGGCATGCCAGGTACTTGGTCAGGAATGTGACGTAGCGCGTTGCTGGACCAGCGAAATTGCGCAACAATGCCGCGACGGCAAATATGCGGCGGTGATGGTTGACCAGAGCCTGATGGCCGGACGATTAGCCACATACATGTGGCAGCAGCTTAGGGAATCCAACCCTGGAATGCTGTTGGTCGCGCTGCAAGGCGACGATTTACTAGAGATACCTGAGGGCGTGGATCACGCAATCGGCAAGCCTGTTTCGCTGACTGAGATGACGCGAGTCATCGGTCAAGCACGCGCGAGTCTCAAGAAAACAAAAGCCGCGAGCTAAACTCGCCGAGGCGATTAAGACCGCGAAAGTCACGAGACTTCGTTGGCACGGCAAGCAAGAAAACGCAATTCGAACGCAATCGTTATATGAAAAAGTTGATTGTAATTGACGACGACCCGTTGGTTCTACAGGCCTATTCGGCGGCGGTCAGCGTATTGGGGCACGAGTGCCAAACATTCGACTGCTGGAAAGAGGCTGAACCAGTTATCACCAGTCAGCGGCCGGATGCAGTTTTCACCGACCTTAATCTGGGGGATGACACGGGATTCGACGTGCTCGAGCGCATCCGTTTGTTGTTCGGTCCAGAGTCCCCTAAGGTGATCGCTGTCAGCGGCGAGAGTACGGACGCTACGCAAGTTGCAGATGGCGGTTTTGACAACTACCTCAGAAAACCGTACTCGTTAACCGACCTCGCTAAACTACTCGACGATCTTTAGGCCTTGGCCCATCTGGCTTTAGGCCTTGGCCCATCTGGCTTTAGGCCTTAGATCACCGGCGATTTGCTTAAGCGGTGGCACAAGCGTGACGCCTCGCACGCTACTCTTCAATCGGCTCCGGCAGCGACTGCCAAGAAAAGCCGAGGCCTTCACCATCGAGAAGCTCCGTTGGAATCGTGCCGTAGCGAACGCGGAACAGCGGCGCGTAATCGGCCATATACGCTTCGTTGCCAGCTGGACAATACTGTCGCCCATTTCCCTCGATAGCAGCGACATTGGGCAGGTGACTAGCGACTGCGGCCGAATGTAGGAACGAGCCACCAATACAAGTGAGATCCTGGACGCAGGTGAACATCGAATAGTGAGCACCGGCAGCAGCCATGATCAAACACTCCGACTGGCCTTTGCACGCCTTCAGTGCCATGCCGGTATAGCCACGCTGCCGGGCCAGCTTCAAGCTCTCCGGATCTGTCAGGGATTCATCAATCACAATGGGACGAATCCGAGCAATGCGGTGCACGGTAAAGTCCGTCCGGGTCGTTAGGTCACGTGGGGTCGGTTGTTCGATGTACTGCAAACGATCAAAGCTCAGTTTGCTTAACCGCTCAATACGCTCCAACAGATCCAGCACATAGTCCTCGTTTGGGCACTGTTCGTTAAAGTCGAACGATAGTTTCCAGTTGCGTTCCGGAGCGACCGACTCACAGATACGCGTTACCTCAACAATTCGACCGACATCCCAGTCGATGTTGTTACCGGCGAGCTTGATCTTGAGGTGTGTGATTCCGTCGGTGTGCAACCATTTTTCGAGCGTTTCTGGCCAGCCGTCGGCTAGCGGCGTTTTGACATCGGCATCACTGAGCGGATCGAGTGCGCCCACCAAGTGATATAGCGGCATGGTGGGTTTGGGCTTAGCTGAAATGAAATCCCCGGGATATTTCCCGATAAACTCCTCACCCAAGTAGACGCTTAGGTCATCTTCCAAGTATTCGCCGGTCATGCACTGGAAGCTGTTTTTTGAGTGGGCGCGTCCAAAGGCATCGTGCACCGCCGCTTCAAGTGGGCTGCTGGCCAACATCGCCGCCAGTTTAGGAATGCCCTCAGCAATCTTCAGCTCTGACACAATCTCTCGGACGGCTTCTTCGCGAAGGCCCGCAATTTTGTGGGTAACCTGGAGCGGATCTCCGCTCAGCCCCGCATCTTCGACCTTGGCCGCCAAACGATCGGCCAGCTGGAGCAGAATCTTCAGGGTGATCGCCCCGGGGATCTTGCTCGGCCACGCCCAGGCGTTGCCCATGGTCATTTCGCCTTTACCGGTAATTTTCTTCCGGCTGCCAGGCAGTTGTATGACGACCTCGGTTCGAAGAACGGTGACGTCTTCGACGACTCGACCACCAAATTTCATCGGTTGTCGGTAGACAAAGCTCGCGGTCTGGTTGCTGACTTTCTTGAGACTCAACCCTTTGCGCATCGGCGCGAACCTTCGCTGAATTTCCAATTGGCTTTAGGCAACCCGGCGTTTTGGCGTGTAGAAAACCGTCCGATCGCGCTATATGAAGCCTCATACGTTAGCACAAATCCCGTTTTTTTGGCAGGATAGGCACTTTCGCGCCTGAGTGCATCTTGGCTCGAATTGAGAACTATCGCTCGCCGCGGCAGTCCATGAGTACGCCCCGCGTTATTCTAATGCAGCGGAATACCGTTCGGGGCATTAAGGTGTGCTAGGTCCCGCGACGATTCCCAAACCAGTGGATGTGGGACCGCGGGCAAAAGCGAAAATTGTGTTGCTGGCACCACGGCATCAGCCATTCGGCTTGCTGATCAAGCTGCTGTTCGGTCACACCCTGGGGCATTAACAACACGCGTTCCGCCGACCAGCCCTCGAATCGCTCGAGAAAATCCAGTACTTCCTGTGCGTCTGCGAGCGTATCAACAACGAATTTGAGCTGATATTCGTAACGCTCAACGAGTTCTGCAATTACGTCTAGCCGCTTACGAGCAATTTCGTGTTGGTCTTGCCAGCTGGCAGCAATCTGTCCACTGGCTACTTGCTGGTCGGTCGGTCCAGACCGGGACAATTTGGGGCTGATTGACATTAGGTCAGCGGTCACGTCCTGCATCACCGTGCCGGCGGTCTCAATCGTGATATGCCGAACCTGACCGTCTCGCGACCGACAAAGATGCTTTGTCAGCGGCCCAACAGCGTTGAACATCATCGGTTCGCCGCCGGTTAGAACGACGTGGTCGGGATGCAATGCGCCAACTCGAGCACCAATTTCCTCAATCGAGAGCTGGTCGCCTTCCGGTTGCCACGATGCAAACTTGGTATCGCAAAACCAGCAGCGCAGGTTACATCCGCTGGTTCGCACGAAAGTGCTCGGAACCCCGGTCAGCAGACCTTCGCCTTGAAGACTGGCGTAGATCTCGCTAATCCGCAGCTTGACTTTATCGGATGCCGATGCCCCCTTTCGAATTGCCGTGTTAGCTTTCATACTTCCCATCAGAATTGTTGATGCCGTCCGCAAAATCCTGCCTTCTTCGACACAAGTGGAGAATTCTCGCTCGTGGCCACACCGTTTCAAGATCAACTCGAAGTCTTTGACAATAGTTTCCCGAGTCGCGACTACGAAATCGAAATCAAATGCCCTGAATTTACTTCGATGTGCCCCAAAACTGGCCAACCAGATTTTGGCACACTCATCTTTCGCTACGTGCCGGATGCGAAGTGCGTTGAGCTGAAGAGCCTGAAGCTTTATTTGCAGAAATTTCGCAACGAAGGGATCTTCTACGAGAACGTCACCAATCGAATTTTTGACGATTTCGTTGAGGTTTGCCAGCCAAGAAGTGCGACGCTAGAAAGTCACTGGGGCGCACGCGGCGGCATCACGTCCATCATCAAAGTGCAATACAACGCTAAGAGCGAGTAGCACACGAAAGGTAGCCGCATCCCGAGTAGGCCTGCCAACTGCCTTGCTGCGAAATCAATCTGTCGACAGCCAAGTCCGATTACACCGCGGGCACGTCGGCAGAGAGCGAATTGAAATGGTCCCCAACTCATTGAACAATTGTGAGCAATAGGAACACTGCCATGACCACGCCACCTATTATCCTGAGCGGATTCGCAGACGAAGCGTCGGCAACCAAGTCGGCGGAACAACAATTTGCGGCGATGGCTGCTGCGGGGCTACAGCACTATTCGATTCGCTTCATTGATATCGGTTCAGGTATCAAGAATGCAATGGCCTTAACAAAGTCAGAGCTGAAAGCAGTCGCCCGGCTACAGAGCGAGTTTGGGTTGGAAGTAGCAACCATCGGCTCGCCAATCGGCAAGGCAAAATTGCTGGACGTCGATGACGGCACCAAGAACGCGTATACTCCGTTCAAGAAGTACTTGAGCAAAGATGTCCAACATGCTTGCGATGTCGCCAACGCGCTCGGAACAAAGCTACTGAGGGGGTTCTCTTTCTACCATCCGGTTGGCACTGAACCTGAAGAACACCTTCCGCAAGTGGTCGACCAACTCGGGCAGATTGCGGACAAATGCGAACGTGAAGGGGTCGTGTTCGGCTTGGAGGTCGAAGCGAATTTGGTAGGTCAAACCGGCAAGCTACTCGCTCAGATTCACAAAGAAGTTAAGCACCCGAACCTGGTGCTCATTTTTGATGGTGCCAACCTGGTTTGCCAGGGTATGACACCCGACGAAGTTTTTGACGAATACGCCGCGATGAAACCGGGGCTGGGGTGGATCCACGTAAAGGACTACCGCCACAGTGGCACCGGGCGCATCAAGCATATTGATGAAGCATCCTTAAAGAATTTTGTGCCAGCTAATATCGGTGATTCGGGCCACGAAGCGATCCTTCGTGACCTGGCGAAAGAGCTGCCCAAGATCCATCGCCGCATGAATAAGTTGGGTGCACCAGGAGTCGTTTTTGACTTGGAACCACACGTCAAAGGCGGCGGACAATTTGGCGGATTCAGCGGGCCAGACGGATTTGGCGTAGCTCTCCGCGGACTTTGCCGGCTGTTAGATTACGTTGGAATCGATTACCACCTGCTCGACTTCGACGACATTCTTGAGCGCCGTGAGATCTAGACCGCCGACATCGGTCCGGTCGGTGGGTTAGAATTGGGGAGACTTGTGGCGAAACATTCGCACTCGCTGAGGGTTTTTTCAGTAACTATTGGAATAGTACGGACTACCAAACGTGCCTGAGTCGCCACCACCTATTGTCGCGCTAGATGAATTGCTGGGACTGTTTTGTTCTAACCCAGCCGAGTTGGGTAAGTTTGAGCCACGAAGCATTGACCAGTGCCCTCGCGACTACCAGACGATCCTCGCGCACCAGTCCCATATGACCGTCACCGTCGAAAAGCGACATGGATGCCCCGTTGACGTCCAAGTCCTGGAGACGGACTTTACCGAAACACACTACCTACGCGAGATCGTATTGCGGCGTCAAAATGATCGCCGGGTCGTACAGTACGGAATCGTTCGCCTGGCTTTGGCTGCTCTTCAACCGCAGGTCCGCGATGAAATTATGGCCCAGCGAATTCCGCTCGGCCGCGTGCTGATCAACCACGACGTCCTACGCGAAGTCCAGCTGCATGGTTTGTGGCATGTCGATTACGGTCCAAGATTGGCCGCCACCTTTGAGCTGGATGTACCGCAAGAATCCTATGGCAGGACTGCACTAATATACTGTGACGGTGAGCCCGCCGTCGAGCTTCTGGAAATCGTAGCGCCCGAAGAGAGCTTTTGACCCGGGGCTCGGTCGTCTGCAGCCTGGCTGCGAAATCGCCGAACGTGCCTTTTGAAATCTTGAAAGGGAATCTGATGCTGAACCGCAGAGAATCGATCCGACAAATATTCAAACGCTCGGTCGTAGGCTCGAGTGCTCTCGCGTTGCCGACAATGTGGCTGCCTGGCTCCGGCCAGAACGGGAACGCGTTGGCGGACGAGCTAGTAAAGACGGCTCACGTCGGCGAAGGGCCGTTCTACCCGGATAAACTGCCGTTGGATACAGACAATGATCTCTTGATCGTCAACGAATCCATCACTCGGGCTGTCGGTGAAATCACTTATTTGTCAGGCCGAGTGTTGAGCAGATCCGGTTCACCGGTTCGCAATGCCTTCGTCGAAATCTGGCAATGCGATTCATCGGGGGCATACATCCACTCTGGTTCAGCCAATCGAGAAAACAAGGATGTCAACTTCCAAGGCTACGGTCGATTCTTAACCGATTCAAAGGGCCGATACTCGTTCCGAACGATCAAGCCGGTGGCCTACCCTGGGCGAACGCCCCACATTCACTTCGGTGTTAGCAAGAATGGCAAAAGAGTCTTTACCACTCAGATGCTTATCAAGGATCATCCCGGCAACGCAAAAGACGGACTGTTCCGACAGTTGCGCACCAAGCCAGAGCGTGACTCGATCCAAGTCGCCTTCGATCCTATCAAGGATTCGAAAATCGGTGAATTGGAAGCCAACTTTGATATCGTGCTCGGCATGACACCTGCGGAGCTCGACAACGGCACGTTTGGCGGCGGCCTAGGCACTCCAGACCGTCTCCGCAGTCGCGGCTAGTGACCTAATACTCACGCCATGTGCCGTGGTGCTGGAAGCGGCGTCACGACAAGCGTTTGCAAAATGATGCGCAAGGCTTCGGCGAGTGTTTCCGTTGGCAACGACGGATAATTTGCAGCGGCACTAGCCACTTGCTGACTGGCCAGTGGCAAATGGATGAAACCCACGGAAGTATCAATGCGCTGCTGCGCAAACCAGTGATGAGTCATGAACATCGTGGCGTTGCACAAGAAGGTACCAGCGTGATAGGAAACGCTGGTTGGAATACCCGCATCTAAGAGTGACTTCTGAAACTCCCCCAGTGGCAGTCTGCTGCGGTATGCGACTGGACCGCCAGGAACGAGCTCAGGAGCGGGTTGGCCAGTTTGCTCAACGCGACCAGCCGTGTTCAGGGCGATCGCTTCCAGCCGAATGGTTGATGAACCCGGCGCCTGGCCTGTGTGTACAACCGCATCGAAATCAGCATCCAGATCATCTTGCAGCCGTCGCTGCACACCCTGAAGGTCGACCGGGTACCTGCGCGTGACCAAATCTAAGTTCTCCGGCCGCTCACGTAGCAGCGCGACCAGTGCAAGCCAACTAGCATTCTCTTGCCATTCGTCATAAGACTCGAAAGCTGTCAGCAAAACGCGCATTGAGGTAGACTTAACCGTCTAGGAACTGGAATTAGCCGCATTGACATGCGAACAAGTATGCCACAACGATAGTTGATTTGGCGGCTCAGGCGAGCGTATTTGAGGCGGTTTTGCGCTGCTTGGCAGGCATTGTTACCGCCGATTACCATATACCACTTCCCTCCCGCCCAACTTATCCACAATTTCCGGATAACCCCACCATGCGAATTACCTCCTTGTTACTGGCCGGTTTCGTCATTCCATGTACTTTCGCTTGCACGCTGGCGAGCGATCTTTTTCCGGACAAGGGCCTGGAAGCAGCGGTTCGTCAGCAAGTGTTTGAAAAGCGAAATAACGACGATCCGCTCACCAAGGATGACGTCAAGGACATCGCAGTCCTGCGTGGCGGGAGCCTCGAAATCAAGGACCTCACCGGACTAGAACATTGCCTGGCCGTTCAGCAAATTGATCTTTCGGATAACGCATTAGTAGACATCAGCCCCTTGGCTGGGCTTACGAAGTTGATGTCTTTGGATTTATCCAACAACAAGATCACCGACATTTCGCCCCTCAAGAAACTAACCAAGCTCCAGTACCTTAACATCGAGGACAACCAAGTCCGCAAGCTGGCCCCACTGGTCGATTTGAAGGCCATGCGTTCCCTCTACATGACCAATAACAAAATCGAGCGTCTGGGCCAGCTCAAGAACATGTCACAATTGTGGACTCTGTACGTCGGCGGCAACCCGATCAAAGCTGCGGCAGTCGTCCGTAGACTTGAAAAAGTCGATCGCATCAATATGTCGGACTGCGGACTGGAGAACGTCGATTTCCTCAAACCGATGAAACGCCTGCGTAGCGTCTATTTGGCGAACAATAAGCTGAATGACCTACAAACATTCGTTGATATGGCCCGCGCCGATAAAGAAAAGCGTTTTGCACCGTTCCTCCAGGTTCACGTCGAAGGGAACCCGTTGGCTGGCGAAAAAGTCGACAGCCAGCTGGCAGAATTAAAGGAGCTGCGTGTCCGAGTGCATACCCAGTCCAAGAAAGAGAAGGCCGACACACCGCAGGAGTCCAAGTAGCTCCGCCTCGGTCTTATAAAGCCCAAAACGGCGAGACGGCTTACCTGGCAGTCAGACTTTCGCGGCGAAAATTCGGGAAGACTTCTTACCTGCTATCGCGTATCATGAAATGGTCGGAAGAACCGTTTTTCTCGCTCAAGAGTATCGCGATGCGACTGCACATATCTCACTTAGCTTTCCTATTAATTCCCGCCATTCTTTTTGTTTGCTCGCCCGCT
>DNPC01000442.1:14541-15478 GCA_003501565.1 Planctomycetaceae bacterium
CTTCATTCGCGGGCGACTACCGGGATGTGATGACTCGGTATGAACTAAAGAACAACTATGGCAGAGTCGTCCCACTCAAGGAGTTTGCCGACTCGGAAATCATCGTCCTCGCCTTCCTGGGAACGGAATGCCCGCTGGCAAAGCTGTATGGTCCGAAGCTGGATCGAATTGCCGAAAAGTACGCCGATAAGGGTGTCGCTCTCATCGGAATCGCGTCCAACAAGCAGGATAGCCTGACCGAGCTAACCGCTTACGTACACCGGTACAACATATCGTTCCCAATCCTGAAAGATGTGGGCAATAAACTGGCAGACGAACTTCAGGCAAGCCGCACACCAGAGATCTTCGTGCTCGACAAAGCGCGGGAGGTCCGCTACCACGGACGAATCGATGATCAGTATGGAGTCGGCTACGCTCGAGACAAAGTCAAGCAGTCAGACTTGGAAACCGCCCTGGACGAACTATTGGAAGGCAAGCCGGTCTCGAACCCAGAAACGAAGGCGATTGGCTGCGTCATTGGCCGCGTCAAAGACATCGAGCCCCACGGCGACATCACTTACAGCAAACATATCGCGCCGATCTTGAACGAGCATTGTGTATCGTGCCATCGAACGGGCGAGATTGGTCCGTTCACGCTGACTTCGTTCGATGATGTTCAAGGCTGGGAAGACACGATCCTAGAGGTCATCGAAGATCAGCGAATGCCGCCGTGGAACGCAAACCCCAAGTATGGGCATTTCGCGAACGATCCACGATTGTCGCCGGACAAGATCAAGTTGCTCAAGCAGTGGATTGATTCAGGGATGCCTAAGGGCGATCCCGCAGATCTTCCACCTACACCTGAGTTCACGGATGGCTGGAGAATCCCCAAGCCGGATGAAGTACTGCAAATGCGCGACAAGCCTTTTGAAGTACCGGCCGAAGGTGTCGTCGACTA
>DNPC01000442.1:15536-17444 GCA_003501565.1 Planctomycetaceae bacterium
CGGCCGAAGGTGTCGTCGACTACCAAAGGTTCCTCGTCGATCCCGGTTGGGACGAAGACAAATATATCTATGCTGCCGAGGCCCGACCTGAGAACCGAGCCGTCGTACACCACATCTTGGTGTATGTCATTGATCCAAGAGAACGCCGTAGAGGACTCGGGCGAGTTTTGGTTGGCTACGCACCGGGCAATGTTCCCATCCACTACACCAATGGAATGGCCATTCGAGTTCCGGCAGGCTCACAGCTGCTGTTCGAAATGCACTACACGCCCAATGGTTCGGCTCAAACCGACTTGAGCTACGCCGGTGTGTGTTTCATGGACAAAGCCGATGTGAAAACAATCGTCAGTGGCCGTGCAATCCTAGAACCGGAATTGCGCATTCCGCCCAACGATGCCAATGTGAAAGTCGCCGCCAGGCCGTATGTAGCGCGACGCAATGAGTACCTGCTTTCGATGACGCCGCACATGCACTTGCGCGGGAAAGCGTTCCGTTATGAAGCTGCTTACCCCAACGGCGAGAAAGAGATTCTGCTCGACGTGCCAAATTATGATTTCAATTGGCAACTCAAGTACACGCTCGCCGATCCCAAGTTCTTGCCAAAGGGAACGCGAATATACTGCACGGCCGTCTATGACAATTCTGAGAAGAATCTTGTGAACCCCAACCCCGATCGCTGGGTTGGCTGGGGCGACCAAAGCTGGGACGAAATGATGATCGGATTCTTCACCACGACGCCTCGTTTGCCCGATTCGAGCGAATAAGCAGATGCTTGCTCGATCCTGGTGGTCGATTGCAATCGAGTTTGTACTTCCCCTCGTGGGTCACTTCGAGGGTTTACATACTGTGTGGCACCTTTGCTCGGGCCAATTGGCCGCTATGGATCGGCGCTTGCGACTTTGTTTTGAGCGACGCATTCACTCGACTT
Organism: Planctomycetaceae bacterium; assembly: GCA_003501565.1. Taxonomy (GTDB): domain Bacteria; phylum Planctomycetota; class Planctomycetia; order Pirellulales; family Pirellulaceae; genus Aureliella. Next base: position 16,465 of record DNPC01000442.1, read on the forward strand.
AAGGTTCCTACGCGGCGTCGGGACGACCGTCGTGAACAGCCGGCGGACCCGGCTGGCCACAAATGCTGAGTCGCGAAATTGCCTTGCCCTGCTCTTGGGCAAGCGGCTATCGCCTGGGCGTTGCTCCCCTCCGGCAGTGATTGTTGACGGTACAATAGGGACCTCCAAACACCCGCCACGGGGAACCGCAATTCTTTCCCCACTGCCTAAGCGAGAGCCAGCATGCTATCTCAGGATGCAACCACCTGCGTACTCCGGTGTATCTTTACGATCTCAGTCGTCTTCGGAGTTCATCACGCCACAATCATCCGCTCGGCTGCACAGGACTGGAAACTCAAGCCGCTGCCCTACAACAATCCAGGCTTGGTCGTTGATTTGGGAGTCGGATTGTGGGCAGATCCACTACCAGTCGACTACGACCAGGACGGTGACTGGGATTTGCTGGTGTCTTGTAGTGACAAACCCACCGCCAGTGTGCTCTTTTTTGAAAACGTCTCTGACGATCCCGCAGTGAAAATGCCTGTCTTTGCGGCAGGCGTAAGAGTCGCGCGGGCCCACAAGTACATGACGGCGAGCCAGTTGAAGGAAGAAACCGTTCTGATGCGTCCTGGGGCGATCATTCGCAGACAGTCTGATGGAAAATTCAATTTCGATTCTCCCACTAAAGTCAGCGGCTCAATCTTTCCTAAGGGGCCGGAAGTACTTCGGACCCGCGCGAATATGTGGCGCATGGTCGACTTCGACGGAGACGGTGACCTAGACCTCTACCAGGGTCTAGGTGATTGGACTGAATACGGTTGGGACCATGCGTATGATCCTGACGGAAATTGGTTGAATGGTCCGCTGCATGGATATGTATCAGTTGCGATTAACGAAGGCACTGACGACAAACCCAATTATGCAGATGCCGTTCGAGTGAGAGCTGCGGGCCGTGAGGTTGATGTCTACGGCTGGCCATCGCCAAACTTCTGTGACTTTGA
>DNPC01000605.1 GCA_003501565.1 Planctomycetaceae bacterium
TTGGTGATTAGATGTGCCGGGTTAGTGTTTGTCATTGTCGTTGAGGCCTCTGTACGTCCGTACATGTATCTGGCTGCGTCAATATCGCACGGATTGAGTAGAGTGTTCAACCCGTTTTGGCGGTTTTCGCGAAATAATTTGCTGCACCAATTTGTAATACAAATTCAGATGCACTTTGGCGTGATGGATTGGTTCCGTTTTGATCGCGTCTAGCCGATGTAGAGCTTCGCAATCAACGGATTCAGTACTGCGATGGTCATCAAGTAGCAGGCCGCAGTGAGAAAGAGACACTCATCCTATAAGTGGGATGCTTGTAAACTGTTTTCGAGAGAAGCGATAGGGCATCGCCGTGCTCTAGGCGAACAGGCTCGCCCAAAGAGGGTTCACATGGAAATCAGAGGTTAGATAGAAGAGACTGCCTACAGATAAAGCAATCAGCATCGCCCTTATCTCAGTCTTGACATCTTCTGGCTGATCGATGCTTTCGGGGAACCCTACAAGAGAAAGATAGGTGAAGATACAGACACCACCCGCTAAAGCACCTGTTATCCACGACAACAAGCCACTCCGGTCCACCAAAACGCCGACTCCAAATTGAAAGCCAGCGGCGTAGCACGACAACCATAGTCTCATACGAAGATCACTAAGCATCATTCTTTGTCCGCATTAGAAATCGAAACCCGTCTAACTCGAGTTGCCCGTAGGCTGGACGCCCGCGAACCTCGAAGGAAATGCGTTGTTTGCCATCGTCATAATAGCATGTCGGAACACCGCCTTCACGCAGAAGTTCACCCATTCTTCGGTGGCCAGGGCCTCGGCATGGTAGATAGGAGTAGCAACCTGCGGCTCGCGGCTGACCGCGAAAGTAGCCGACAGTCATGCCGTCGAGTGAGAATTCGGGATTCTGTGCCATAAGGGGAAGCAAAATATTTGGTGAGCGGACCGATGAACCTGTGTGCTTTTGCAGAACCCGTTTAGAGGAACCCTGATCAACGTTTCAAAATCTTCGGCACGTACTTTCGCCGTCGCGGTTTTGGTTTGTTCTTAGGAGCCGCTTCAGGCAGCTCCACTCGAAGGATCTGCTGGGAGCCGAGACCAATGTCGATTACAGACAGTTTGCCAGCGTTGATCATCCGCTTAATATGCGTCTGAGAACACCGAAGGTGCTCGGCAGCTTCTTCGATCGTTGCGAGGTTTTTCATTCGGGCGTGCTCTTCAGATAGTGGGTGGTGATTTCGTTCCCGGCAGTCGCAGTGGTCTGGGAGTGTTCAGAGGACCCACGATACCGATAGTGAACAGCTGTACATCAGTTTCTGCCCCCCTTTTGGGGCCGCTGCGATTGCTTCCGCTGACATCGAGAGCCCACGGGGCCTGTAGAGGGACCCGTAAACGTCAGAAATTGGGCGAGCTAGGCGTGGCTTGCGGGTACAAACCGTAGGAACTGCTCGTACCCCCATTTGAACAACGCATTTGTTGATGAAACCTTTATCGGGGTACGAGGGGACGATGAATCACTATTCTTGCCAGCTCGCTGAATCACCCTGCTAGTTTCTGTACTTTATGTGTTTTCTAGTTGAACACAAAATATCCGACCAATTGGTTTAGTATCGTACCCTCCGTCTATCGTACCCCAATGTGTGTTTCACCAATGAATACGTTGGCGAAGCGGGGGTACGGAAGGGGTACGAAAGCGAATCCATGCGTACCCCTGCTAGGTGCAGGAGAACTGAGTGTCTATTGCTTGCTTCTGCGTATTTGCACCGCTCCATATCCACCCCCTGCCATTCTTGTTGGAATTCGGTCGGCTCAATTCTGGGATTTTGCCAGCTATCTGCTCGAACAGTCGCCCGATTGAGCGACCTGATACCTGACCGTTTTTGCCTCGAACCAATGGGAAAGTTGCAAGCTGCATCACCAACCAAGCGTTCGGCAAAAACAGCTTTACGTTCCGCTGCACCTTGTCTGGCGTCCAAGGCACATCCTTCGTGCCGCCCTTGGCGTCCGGAACGCTGTCGACTGGCCGGTTTCGGGTGTCGGGCTTCCGAGCGTCTGGCACCGTGTAGCAGGCAGAGATGCACTCGATAAGCTTTTCGCGTACTTCAGTGGCGATATCAACGTCGTCGTTGTGGGCCATTACTCGTTGCAGGTTGGTCTCATAAATCAAGTCCGGCGAATCCAATCGCGACCTGATGTCATTGTCCCACTCCGCGAACCGTGAGCACTTATTGAAAAGTTGTCTTGGTCGCTGAAAGAAACTTGCCAAGTCGCCAGCGAGTCTATCAAAGTCGATTGCACGCAGCCGACTTTGAAAGTCTTTGTCGTACTTCGCTGGCTTAAGCACTATCACAAACGTTCGGGAAGCGAGGTCATCTGACAGCTTGACCGAGTTGCCTGTCCCGATCCAGGTCAATCTGTTGGAGCGGGTGCCGTCGCCACAGAACAGGCGGTGCCCGTTGATTGAACGGCTTGTTATAAGCGATTCAATGTCTTGTCCGCCAACGACGTAGGATTTCAAGTTGTCGAGTAGGACTACGCGTTTTGATTCGTGCGTGGGCGTTAGCAACTGCCCGAAGAACCTATCTGGGGTCCCCGAACTACGATAGAGGTAGTGGCCTTCGCTGCCGCGATTTGCGGCCTCGGCTACCTGCTCAGCTAGCGTGCTCTTACCTGAGCCGACTTTTGTTTCGCCCGTCGTAGTGATCAAAAAGAATGGTCTCTGTCCGGGGGTTCCGCCCCAAAAAACAGTAGCAAGCAGACCAAGTATCAACTCACGGTCGACGTGAGATTCAGGCTGCCACAGGCTCAGCCACTTTTCTAGTTCGCTTCCATCGCCGGGAACAATTCCATCATGCGTGTACTCGACATCGGGGACCGGAGGAAAGTGTGGTGACACCTCGACATCCTCAACTCGCTGTTGAGAAGCAACGAGATACTCGTATAGCTCTTCTTTGGTGACCCCGCCACCCTTCCAACTGACCTGACAGAAGGCATGCAACGCTGCGAACAGTTGCGAGGGTTTCTTCATTATCTTCGCACCATGTGTTGCATCTGGGATTATGAGCGAACCTCCATTAAGACTTTTGGGGTAGACTCCGCACCGTTGCCGAAGCGACTCCATTATCGAGTCAACCGAAAGGTTCTTCGTCGTTGTTTTGTCGCCCGTTCTGACAACGGTGAAATTTGCAAGCGGCAGCTTGGTCCCAGCCGACAGGCTGAAAAACTCTGCTCGACTGTCCGAGTCGACAGGTTGGAAATTGTCTTCATTGGGCAGCCCGCTAAATTTGCTCGCGGCCCGTTTCCAAGCGTCCTGGGAAACACTGCCTTCCGTCGCCATCACGTAGAGTGCCTCACGCGACAGCCAGGTGATCTTCGAGAATTTAGTCTCAAGCGGAGCACCACTGATCGGGTCGGTGGCGAGCGTTTTGATAGCTCCGGGCGTCCTGATAGTGATACCGAGTCTCCCATCGCGAGAACTGGCATAGATTCCCGTGCAAGACGCACTGGTAGCTTCGGGACGGTCAACCTCTCCGGAACCATCGGTTCGCTCAGACCAACCGAGCCAACGAATGATGTCTTGGATTTCGTACCCAAGTGCGTCAAGCCCCCGAGCGATCATGCTATCGCTGTTAGTGTTCGACGACCCCAGCCGCAGTTGCTCTTTGTCGTAGTCGTCCGGCTCAAGAATCAGGTCGTGCAACGTGTATCGTTGCCCAGTCCCGCCAATCACAGTAACCCGTTGCCCAGACTTAGACCTGAGCATCCCAGGAAAACGCAGTAACCTTTCAAGACCCGCCGTCGCGTCAATCACTCCGCCGAGTGCCGCGATACGTCTTGCCAGCTCTCTGTACCATCGACAGGCAATACTATTGAGGTTGTCGTACCCACCGGGGAAACCGTTGACGTCGACGACTTGCACTGCCCAGTACACGTGCAGACCACCGTTAACTCCATCGCTTCCTACGATGACACTGGGAGCCAAAGGCATAGCGTTGCAGACGTCAATTAGCTGCTGCTGTGTGAGATATTTGTTGTCCTTCCAATCGACGTCCAGGTCTAACCCAAAGGCTACGATGTGGGATACTTCGTTCTTGCCGCCGATCGCCGCTGTCCGTGATGTAACCGCAACACCATCAAACAAATTGTATTTGTGGTAGCAGTCTTGACCGTGATCGCGGGCGTATTTGGTCGCGGCGTCCAGTCCTCCGGGTTGAGAGAGATCAAAAACCGCCGCTCGTGTAAAGTACTTTCGCTTTGGGCCCTGCATAGGCCGGACGAACACAATGCTGCCTTGGTTGAGCCCGCGATAGAGAACATCCGTATACCACTTCGCACCGAAATCCGGTCCGTAGGGGTTGCTTGAGCCGTGAGTCAAAACCATAATTAGAGAGTCCTTGAGACAGCCCTGTGCAGGGTTCGAGAGCCGCAAGTAGTGGGCTGCCACTGACTACTTGCTGCAAATTAAATTAAGCCCACCAGATTCCCCCTGGTGGGCTTTTTTATTATCTCTTCTCAATTGTTGACCACAACCCCAACTCAGATGCATGTGAGTGATACTAGATATGTGAGTCGTGCAAGAAGATTAACACACTGTTGCTCGTTAGGACTGGCTCCGTTTCTACGGCAGGCCCCGTAGAATCTCCTGGGCGACTCGTTCAGGGAAGTAATGACGCAAAACAGCAAGCTTTGCAGCGGCTCGTGGAGCCTCATCAACGTGGACCTCG
>DNPC01000690.1 GCA_003501565.1 Planctomycetaceae bacterium
CCGCTTCGCCGAGGTGAAACGCAAGCTGCTCGCAAAAGTACCGCTCGCACTCCGCTGGCGTTATGTTGTAATGGTGGTGGTATTGAGTGGACAACCAGTGCGCGTCGGCCAAACCGCGATCACGTGCGTGTTCGAGAGCATCCGCGATTGCGTGGTAATCCCGGTGAGGCTCCGACGAGCCGCCAGATCGGGCTACCCACATCGCGAACACGAACGGTAGGCCCGAGAATTCGAACCACTTCTCGCCCAAGTCCCAATCCTCAACTATGCCCGGCGCATCGATGCTCATCGCTCGATCGCCGATCACCAGCACCGCATCCGCCGTCGTGGCAGCTAAATCGGTGTCGATCGCAAATGGCTCAAGCTTTGGCGTGACGTTGTGAATTGCTCGCAAAAGCACTTGGCTAAGTACGCAGCTCGTGCGGGAACCTTCGTCCAAGGCCAGTGTGCGGACGTCCCGCGGATCGCATCGAAACAGCAGTCGTACGCTCCGCACTGGTCCGCGGCAGCCGATGCAAGCATCCGAGAGAATCGTCAGTGAGCGACCACGCAGAAATTCGACGCTTGGAATGAGTGCGATGTCGAGCTGTTGGTCGTTGAGCCGATCCGCCAAGCGACTGGGGAAATCGAATTCCAGCGTGCATTCGGGGAGATCGTCCATCAAACCGTGAATCAGCGGCTTGGTGTTCAAGTAGCGAACTGCCCCGAGTCTGTGCACTTTCGTGAGGCCTTGTGCTGGGAGAAAGGGGGGGGAAACTAAACTTGAGAACGACACGTCTACGGAACCCACTTATTTTCGCTCGGGAATACGCTGCTGTCGAGCGGCGGTAGTCTACAAGCAGGATAGCGCCTCTTATTGCAGGTTATCGGGTCACTGCGTGGTTGCTGTAGCGAACATCCGCGAGCGACTCGTTTGGCCTACTTCTTCCTTCTCTTGACCGTGAACAGCGGCTTTCGGCAACTTCGGGTTCGCTGCCCGGGCCTGAAATTGGAGGCGGGGCACCGAATTTTGAGCCTTAGGGAGGCTATGATGGGTGTAAGGTTGTGGTCAGGAGCTTCGTCCTAGTACTCATGATGTGCCGGGGTGCTCGTATCGGCTACTTTGCTATGTGCGGAAAATGACGTGCGACACCCGCGTTTGGGCCTGCTTGACACTCTGCAGGCTGACGAAAACGGATTTAGGAGATTGGCAATGTTGGGATGGCTCAAGGGCTTGCTTTGCGCGGTCGGTTTCATACTTCCTAGCTGCTCTTTCGCAGCGGATGTCGTGCTCGGCGTCGCCTCACCAGCCCAGCGCACCAGTATGAAGAAGGTAGATCACACGCCCTTTGATCAAATGCTGAAGGAGTACGTCAACGATCGCGGCATGGTCGACTACCGTGGCTGGAACGCGTCGGCTTCCGCAAAGAAAAAGCTTGATGCGTATATAAATTCCTTATCGCGTTCCACCTCCGCCGGGGCCAACAAGAATGACCAGTTAGCGTTCTGGATTAATGCCTACAATGCGATCACGATCAAGGGCATCTTGCGTGAATATCCAACCTCGAGCATTCGCAATCATACGGCCAAATTATGGGGTTACAACATATGGAAGAACCTGAAACTGCGTTTCGCAGGCAAACAGCTGTCGCTGGAAGATATCGAGCATGAGCTCCTGAGGAAGATGAGGGAGCCTCGCATTCACTTTGCGATCGTTTGTGCCTCGATCGGCTGCCCGAAGCTTCGCAATGAAGCGTACGTTCCCGAGAAGCTAGATGCGCAGCTGACGGACAATGCGAAAGCGTTCTTTGCCGATCGCGACAAGTTCAGGTTTTCGGGAAGTCGTTTTGAAGTGTCGCCAATCCTCAAGTGGTTTGCAGAGGATTTTGGTGATGGGCAATCGCAACAACTCAAGACGATTCGTCCTTATCTGCCTGCCAAAGCGCAAAAGGCCGTTGATAGCGGAAGCGTGCGAATCAGCTACTTGAGCTACGATTGGGGCTTGAATGACCAAGCAAAGTAAGAGACGTTCGTTCGATTGACGCCTTGTGTGTAGCGTGGTGTTCCGGGCGAGCCGTGATGAAGATTGCGGTGTGACCACACTGCGTAGCCTGCGGTTTTGATGGGCTTGGGAGCTCAGTCGAATGCTGGTTGGCCTGAATGCTGTTTGAGCTAACTGATGGATTGCGGAACGAACACTCGTCCGCTCTCCCTCCTGTGGATTGCGATTGGGATGAGTAGGGGCGGGGACGCGATTCTTGGCGAGTGGCCGGGTGGAGTTAACCGCTGCAAGCCGTGTGAGTACGTGGTCACGCCAGATGTGTGAGTTTCGCACAGATCCCGCAACTGCCCACTAGTCTGTTGCTCGCTACCGCCAATGGCGGTGAATCGCGCGGCCGCGTCCTGGTCACATTTTGCGATCCTGCTGGAAGACCTCGTGGCACCGCCGTTTATGCCGGTAGTGGGTTGGTCGCCAGCTGGTAAGCGTCCGTAGTTAGATAGGAGCCAGGCGGATATAATTGAGCGGAGTTATTGCTGATCTCTTTGGCCGGTGGCCAGTTTGGATAGAAACTTGTCAGCTTCACACGAACAACTTCGCGAGGCGGCTCTTGCCCCGGAACAGTGGGTTGATGCCTACGGCGACTACCTGTTTCGCTACGCAAACTCTAGGTTGCATGACGCAAGCGCGTCGGAGGAGGTCGTCCAGGAAACATTCCTGGCCGCGATCCGACATGCGGACCAGTTTGCGGGCAAAGGCAGTCAGCGTGGCTGGTTGATGGGGATCCTCAAACGGAAAATTATCGATTTCGTGAGGTCCCGTGCGCGTCGCAGGACGCAGCAACTTGGCGAAGAAGAAAATGATCCGACGGCTTTGCTGTTTGACGAAAATGGCCGATGGCGAGCGGGGGCGTTGCCAGAAATCGGGCCGGACCTGCAGGTAGAATCGGGCGAACTTTGGGGAGTCGTACAAGGTTGCTTGACGAAGCTGCCTAGGGGCCAGGCCGATGTGTTTATGCTCAGCGTGATGGAAGAAATGGAAACTGACGAGATTTGTAAGGAGCTGGGCATCACGCCGTCAAATATGTGGGTTCGGTTACATCGGGCGAGGTTGGGATTAGCGAAATGTGTCGGTTCGAAGTGGTTCCTCGACGAGAAAGGGGTACCCACCAGTGAATGATTACAAGCTCTCCGAGCTCATATCCAAGTCCCTGTCCGGCAATTTGTCGGGTGCGGAAGAATCCAACTTGAGCGACAGTCTCCGGAAAACAAGCACCGAAGCGCAGTCCTTTGCGCGGCTATCATCGATCATTCAGCAGTCGGTTTGTGACGTTGCCAGCGATGAAGGTGTCATTGAAAACACCGGCGAGCAATTGAGTGAGATTGCGAAGGAGCGTTTAAGGAAGTCGATTCGAGCCGCACGCTCTTCGGTCGATCAAGCTGGTGCAGTCGAGAGTGAAGGAGCAGCAGACAGCGACGGAACTTTGGGAGATCTAGCACCAACCAAGACACTGTACTTCGAAGGCACGCCAGAGCTTTCCGGTTCCTCGCAGGATGTGGCAGTCTCCGGCCCTCGGCATTTCGCCGGTTCAGATGAATTGCCAGAGGATTCGCGTCACGCGGTCAGCCGTTTTACGATTACAAAGAAGATCGGCGAAGGCGGCTTGGGAACTGTTTGGCTGGCCCGCGACGAAAAGCTGAAACGCAACGTTGCTCTTAAGGAAATGAAGCCCGGAGCTGTCGACAGTGCCAAGCTTTGGAAGCGATTCCAACGTGAAGCCGAAATTACGGGGCAGCTTGAACATCCGAACGTAGTGCCACTGTATATGAGTGGTGTGAATCCGGAGACGGGGCTGCCCTTTTACGCAATGCGATTTCTCGGCAAGAAAACGCTGCTGGACGCGATTCGCGAGTTTCATGCTCGTGAGGAGTCGTCGCGCGATGTCATCCAGTTGCACCGACTGCTGGGCGTCTTTATCGATGTCTGTCAAGCGATCGCTTTCGCCCACTCACGCGGCGTCATCCACCGTGATTTGAAGCCCGAGAATGTGGCACTGGATAACTTCGGTCAAGTGTTGGTGCTCGATTGGGGGCTTGCGAAGCTGGAAACCGACGGGGAGATCGCCTCGCGATTCGCTTTGAGCGGCGATTTGGACGACAGCGCTGTTGCTCAGACGATTCAGGGAGATGTTGTAGGCACTCCGCTCTACATGTCTCCCGAGCAGGCGGCGGGTGCCATGGATGATCTGGATAGTCGGACGGATGTCTACGGACTTGGAGCCATTCTTTTCGCGATACTCACCGGCTATGCGCCCCATGAGAAGAGCAGCCGTTCAAAATCCGCGAACACAAAAGTGTCCGAGTTCTTAGAGGCCATTGCCAAGGGCGAGACTCCTCGGCCAAGTGACTTGAATCCCCAGGTGCCTCGCGACTTGGAGCTGATATGCCTCAAAGCGATGGACAAGAATCGCTATGCCCGACACGAAAGTGCCCAAGAACTTGCCAGCGATATCGAAGCCTGGATAGCGGGCAAGCATGAGCGGCAGGCAAAGTATGACACTATGCGCATGGCAGGGCGCGATCTGAAGAGCCGATTGTGTGTGCAGATGCGTCAACTGATTACCACCACGCAATTCATGGTAGAGCTGCCACCAATCCAGGGGCTGTTGGCTAGTTTGAACGCCGATGATGGGGAATACGCGACCTGGCGTGAACGGCTGTCGACCATTCTGCTGGCGCTAGCAAAGAGCAGAACGAATTTGACAGGGCTGTCGTACTCGCAGATCAGTGGTGACAAAATTAACGAATTGGTCAGGATCGAACGTTCTCTACAAGACCTGTCCAATATCCGGTCGCTGCCGCAAAGCAGGCTGAGACGCGGGGCGGCAAGCACATTCCACAAAACGGTGCTCCAGCAGTTCCCCGGTGAAGCTTGTATTGACCTGGATTTCTCAACGGCCGGTCAAGTCCGTGTCGTTTGCGGAGTGCCCGTGTTTGACGAGAACTCTGAAGAGCCGTTTGGGCTCGTGGTTGCAGAAGCTGAAATTAGCAACTTCGTGCAACCTGAGATCGCGATCAGTGGTGGTGCCAAAGACCGTGTGATGGTGATTGATGATCGTAGTCAAGTGATTTTCGATTCCAAGTCGCCAGCCAAGTACGCCACAACGGATGTAAACGCACATGACGTCGTCGATCGTTGGGAGCAGATCTTGGCAACTCCGGTTGGCGAAGAATATATCGAGAGCGATCGCGAATATTATGCTTCCGGGTTGATGTTCCCGCAGAACCATAAGACGATACGTATCGTGCTACAAGTCGACTCGGAATCTTAGAAGCCTGGCTGCTCACCGATGAATAATGTTGAAATCGCCGCCGTCATGGAAGAGATGGGCGAGTTGCTGGAGCTGCATGGCGAAAATGCGTTCCGCGTCCGTGCATATCGAAACGGTGCAAAAGCGATTGCGATGTTAGAGGAGTCCGTTGCGGATATCATCCAGGACGGGTCACGCGATCTAACCGACCTAGAGGGCATCGGTTCAACGCTGGCGGATAAATGCAAGACGCTGGTCACCACCGGCAAGCTACCGCAGCTGGAGAAGCTGCGCAAAGAGACACCGCTGGTCCTCATTCAGATGACTCGCATCCCAGGGATGGGCGTCAAGAAAGCGCTCTTGCTTCACAAGGAGCTCGGCGTCGAGTCACTTGACGACCTGAAGAAAGCCTGCGAGGCAGGAAAAGTTCGAGAACTCAAGGGTTTTGCCGCCAAAACCGAGAAAGCCATCCTTGAGGGCCTCGAAATTGCAGAAGCGGCCTCGCAACGTATCCGACTTGATCAAGCTGAAAGACTGGTTGAACGCCTCCGTCAGCAGTTAGCGACTTCGGAAGTGATCGAGCAGCTAGAGTTTGCCGGAAGTTTCCGCCGCGGAAAAGAGACCGTGGGGGATATCGATATTCTCGTCGTTAGTTCAGATCACAACGCGGTGATGGACGCGCTCGAAGCATTTCCCGGACGCGTTAGCACGATCGCACGTGGTGACACCAAGATGTCGATTCGTGTCGACGAACAGTTTCAAGTCGATTTGCGAGTCGTGGCCAAGGAAAATTTCGGCGCCGCGCTGCAGTACTTTACCGGCTCGAAAGAACACAATGTTGCCGTCCGAAGCCGGGCACGAAAATTGGGCATGAGCGTCAACGAATATGGTGTTTCTAAGTTGGATGCTCCGGAAAAGTATATCGCTGGCGAGACCGAGGAATCGGTCTATGAGGTGCTCGGTCTGCAGTGGGTTGCGCCCGAGTTACGAGAGGGACGCAGCGAGTTGACTTGGGCTGAGGCAGACGAGTGGCCGGAGTTGATTACGCTGCCCGACATCGTTTGCGATTTACACATGCACACGACGGCAACGGACGGATCGGCTAGCATCGGCGAAATGGCCGACGCCGCCCGTCAGCTAGGTCTGAAGTACATTGCGATCACGGATCACTCCAAACGCGTCAGCATGGCCATGGGCCTGGATGAAGCACGTTTGCTTGATCAGTGGGCAGAGATCGACGCGTACAACAAAGCTCAAACCGACGGATTCCGCGTCCTAAAAGGGATCGAATGTGACATTCTAGAATCCGGTGGCATGGACCTGGCAGACGAAGTGCTTGAGCAAGCCAACTGGGTGATCGGCAGTGTTCACTACGGTCAGAAACAACCTCGCGATCAGATAACCCAGCGGATCGTCGATGCCCTTGAAAATCCGAACGTCGACATCATCGCTCATCCGACCGGCAGATTGCTTGGTGCACGACCGCCGTATGAAGTGGATTTAAACAAAGTCATTGAGACAGCCGCGGCGAACGGCAAAGCACTGGAACTGAATGCCAGCCCCCGCCGCCTCGACCTGT
>DNPC01000689.1 GCA_003501565.1 Planctomycetaceae bacterium
GCTTGTCTTCAGTCTTTGCCGGCTTGCTTGCGGCCAGATACTCCGCCGCTACCGCCTCCAACTGCTCACGCGTGACCTTCGTCTGGTCCCAGTCATCAGGTATCTCGTGCCAGCTTCGTCGGTGAGGTCGTGCGGGTGCTACTGTGCCGTCCGAATCGTCTACCGTCTCAGGTGTGTTACTACCTTTCCTAGCCACCGTGCCGAGAATTTTCATCAGTCGACCAACGTTTTTTGTCGACGTGTCTAGCTCGGCTCCTGCAGACTTGTACTTTGCCCCTAAAGAGTCGACAGCGTTTGATATGACTGCTGTGCCAGTCCCAGGCGCCATTGGCTCTACCGAAAAAACCAAGTAGAAACCGTTTCCGCTCCCGCCATATATCGGCTCAGGCCACTCCAACGCTCGCAGATCGGCCTTGGCTTGTTCTGCTAGTTTCCTCGCTTCTTCAGACTCAGCATCAGTGGCACTCTGTGTCTCTTCCCCTTTCTTCGGATCAAAATCGAGAAACAAACGGCGTACCGTTTTGATATCGGCATCCTTGGTGGTTTTGCGTGCTGGCAGGGCGATTTCTCTATAGGAGCGTCCCCTGCAATCCGGATTCACCGCGTTGACTGACACACACACGCCCGTAGGCTCACGGTTGTCAAGCTGTCGAGCGATACTAGCGGCGACTTTGAGATCACTGGCCATGAAGTATGCCGATGCAACCGCTGAGAATTTGCCTCCTTTTTGATGGGGACAGTCAAGCGCCCGGATTTCGTAGCACCCCGTTGGATGCAGAGCTTCCAAGAACTTTTTTACATCCGAACTACGCTCCATCTTCCACCCCCGCCAGCTTTTTCAGCGTCTCCAACGACTCCTGCCCCACCCGATAAAACGATGCCTGCAGACCCGACAAACGCCACCTGACCTTTTTGCGGGCACCTATCGCCCGTAGCAACTGGCACAACCGGAGTCGATCTGCATCCGTATACCAGAGCACCCGGTTGAACTCAATGAGCAGCTCCGCCCGAAGCGGACAACGATACACACCTCGCCCCATCGGCTCATAGCGTTTGAGTTCTGCCACTTTCTGCAAATGCGGCCACACCTTTACGGCAGCCATGCGAAGTGGGTCACGCTCAATCGGGTGACTACGTGGTGCCGTCACACGTATTCGCCGAGTGAGCTTATCCCACCGCCGGTATGTGAAATCTGGCCGCACGACGTCGAAGTGGTTGTCGAAAAAATTGTCACACTTGTTCCGGCGGTACCAGTCGGCGGTCAGGATCTCGTGCGTCTCACCATCGCGGCTAAACACAAAGCTCGTAGGTTCACCAGCGATGACTTCGATTTCGAATTGCGAAAACAACAATTCCTCGAACTCATCGCAGCTCATCAGTTCTCTAATTGCACGCTCTTGCATCGGCATAGCCTTGCTCCCGTCCTTGGACAATCAGATCCCCCACTTCGCGACATAACTCATCGATACTCTCTCCCTCACCCGCCCGTGCCATCTGGTAGACGACGCTCGCAATGACCTCGCCAGCGGCCATTGCTTCGGTGCAAAGTGGCGTATCGGGCCGGGCGTTGCAGACGGCGACTAACTCGGCGGCTAGCTGTGCGACCTCATCAGGGTCAGGCCCGAGCTGATTTGTGTCTTCGTTTTTCATTTCGCTTTCCCCCTTTTTTTGGTCTTGACCTCACTCGTCTCCGTCTGTTTCTCCCCTCCGAGCACGCCCTCGCAGCGCACTAAGACACGGTGGCCATCGCGGCGAATAATGTCGACGTCTGGATCAGCGTCAGAGAGGTTGAGATAGACGTAGACGGGCACGATCAGCTGTCCTCATCCGTCGAGGTCAGCTCTTCGATAAAAGACTTGGGCTTTGATTTCGCTTCGGTAACGGCCCAAAGAAAGCGGCCGAGAGCAGGCTTCGACGTCCACCAGCTACCGGCGAACCAGAGCGATTCGAGCTTGCAGCCATTCACACCTTCTGTGCGGTACCGCGTGAATGTCTTCTCGGAGATTTCCACCGGCACGAGCGGCGGAACGAGGTCTGACCCTCTGATGAGACCCTCAGCAAGCAGATCGTGCTTTCGCCTACTTTCTTCGAAAAATGCGTCCATCTGTCGACTCCTACGGAAAACTGTCCAAGACAAGTTTCGTAGGTGCGGCTCAGCTTCTACATATCAAACGCGCGGATTATCGGCGGATTAAGATCCGCGCTCGAGCAATTCAACAATCTGAAGCCGACGTTCTGCCGCAGTCGATGATACGCAACGGGGCGTTGTTTTCGTATTTAATACGAAGCCCCTTTTTCGCAAGCTTTTTGTTAAGCTCCCTAATGTTGCGTTTGAGATTCCCTTCTTTACCCGATTTGTCCAATCGCTCAGCGAGTTTGGCAACGGAATCTGTTCGCTCAAATGCTATGGCATCCCAGATTCTTCCAAGAGCGGTGCGCGTCAGCTCCTTATGAATATCGTAGTAAACTTTGGGTTCGTCGAAGTCCTCCTGGTCGAACCACGGCAACTCGACGATTCGAGTTGCGTGGAAGTTCATCACTGCAACGACTCGATCCTCGACATACCAAAAGTCAAAGTCTGAGTCGTTATCACGTAGGTGCGTGTATGCCGAATAGACATCCCTAAGCATCATTCCGATAGAATCTACGGTTCGTGCCGCACGTAGGTCATAGTCGACAAGATAGCCCCCTACTCCGGCGCACATAGCGATATCGAGGACTAGCTTCTCTTCCAGCATCGCGACAATCTCATCGGTATTGTCCCAATCGATATCGGCCTCAGCGAGGTTGCCATGAGCGTTTCTTAGGTACTGTCCGGTGGCGACGACGGCCCGCACCCAGTGAAACCACTGGTAGTAAGGATGAAAGTCCTCAAAGTTCTCAAAGACTCCGATTGAGTTCCGATAGGAATTCTTCTCAACTTCGGTAGGCCGATTATTTATCACCACCGTGCTCCTTCCACCAACGTTTTGCCGCTCTTTCAGTCCCCTCTCGCGTCGTCTCCCTCACCATCCGCGGATATAGCTTCTTCAGCGTCCCAACCCCGACATAGTATCGTTGGCCCTTATAGGTCCGGCACCAACCTCGCGCCGTCTCCGACCAGCTCATGGGATTATCGGCAGTCCGCGGAGTCCGCTTAGTTCGCCGCCGGCCCAAACGAATCATCGCCCGCGAGACGACCGCCACAGTCGTATCCAGTTGTTTTGCAATCTCTGCTTGTGGTAAGCCTTTGTTATCAAGCTCTAGCATCTGTTTATCAAATAGCGATTCAGCTCCCCAGACGCGTTTCGCTGTCTTCCACTTCTTGAATGGCAGCTCGACCAGTTCTTCCGGCCAAATAAGGTCTTCAGTCGTAGCTACGTCGAACTGAAACGACTTCCCATTTTGCATTTCGACGTTCACCTTTGCCGCCCGAACACCACCGAGCACCAGGGGCAGGACATCGATACGTTTGATCCAGTAGGGCAGCTCAGCACGGAGCCTTGTCCGCATTGCGATTTGCTCCTCCGGCGGAGCTTTCCGGTAGACAGCCAGCAGTTCCTTGCTTGTTTTCACGGCCGGCGACGCCGTGTCGAGGCCAGCGGATTGAAGCTCATCAATCTCGTTTGCCAGCGTCTTCTTCTTGGCCGACTGAGAAGCGAGCAGGTCGAGCAGGTCCTCGTTGTCCTCCAACGATTCAAGCCGGTTTTTTATCGATGCAATCTGACGTTCTAGCTTGCGCAACATCACTTCTAGCTTCTCGATCTTCTTCGCATCCCCAGCGCGGCTGGCTGGCAAAGCGGCAGCCAAGGGCAATTTCTTCCCAAATGCTCCAAACCCTTTTTCGATCAAGTCGTACGGAATCGGCGTGCGCTCGCTCAAGCCCTTCACTGCCAGATGAGAAATCAACCTCGGTCCATCACCCTTATCAACGCAGTGCAT
>DNPC01000165.1:0-9419 GCA_003501565.1 Planctomycetaceae bacterium
AGCTTGTCTGGCGTCGTTCCTTCAGGCCGCGACCGCGCGCGATTCTCTGGGGGAACGAGCGAAATTTGCGCAAGAGGCTATCGACCAAGCCCTGTCGCTGTCGGTGTGGCTGTGCGATATCTACAGCGCACAAGCTCTCGAAGCTCGCCGCAATAGCGAGGGCCGTTTGCCCACTCTGCTCGGGGCTTGTCTATCTGAGCCCGACATCTCAAGCGTGCAAAAAACACTTGGCAAGACGTTCAACTGCGTCAACGTGGTTCCAAGCCTCGCGAACGTAGAATCAGAGTCCGGACGCCAGGACTTCAGCGTGTTCGACTCCCAGATCGAATGGGCAAACGCTCAAGGCAAAAAAGTCTGCGCTGGACCTTTAGTCAACTTCGGTCCCGGGGGTCTACCCAAGTGGATGGTATTGCTATCCGAAGGATTTGAAAGCGTCTACAACGCGGCCTGCCAGCACGCAAGAGCATGCACCGAAAGATACCGGGGAAAAGTGCACATTTGGAATTGTGCTGCCGGCCTGAATATCCCCGGCGACCTGCGATGGACCGACGAAGAAACGCTACGATTAGCTGTCGGGATCATCGATACCATACGCCAATCCGACGATCGGTGCCCGGTGCTACTCACCATCGATCAGCCCTGGTGCGAATACTTGCGTAACGACAACGAAGGCATATCGCCGATTAACTTCGCAGATGCGCTCATAAGGGCTGACCTGGGACTTGGCGGCGTGGCACTGGATCTGGATTTTGCGCAACGGGAATTCGACTACTACCGTGACCCTATTGAAGTAAGCCATCTTATTGACCGCTGGAGCATGCTCGGCCTGCCGTTAATGGTCAACCTTACTTGGCCTTTGGATACAGATTCTGACGGATCGGATACAGCCGCCCCGGCCAACGGCACCGACGATCCACCCACAAGGTTTAGTGCCGAGACAATTGTCAAATTACTCTTAGCGAAGCCCAGTGTTCACGCGATCAACTGGAAATGCTTGCTGGATGGAAAAGAAGCCCAGGCAAATAGCTTACCGTGCGGGCTGTGGAACGGGCGCGGCAAACCCAATCCGCTGCTGAAACCGCTCGCGGAACTCCGCACCAAATTCTTGCACTAGTCGGTCGGATATTAGCCAATCGCTTTTGGAGGGCGGGCAGTCAGAGTTCCGTCCTGCAGCAGCGTCAAAACCGCTGGTTAGCAGACCACTCTGACACGGGCCGACTGCTGACCGAGTGTTTCCCGGGCAACTGCCAGAACATCTTCCGGTTCAACAGCCTGATAACGCGATAGGACGACATCCAATGGCTCGTAGCTGTTGCGGCACATCCATGATTGGCCTACGGCAAAAAGCCGGTTTGAGGGCTTCTCATCCGCCAAGATCAATCCGCTCGCGATCTTCTTCTTCGCCAATTCAATTTCACTGTCGGTCACACCTCGGTCGCAGACTTCTGCAATCACGCGTTCGAATACCTTTGCGTTGGCGGCTGCGTCCTCAGGCGCGCAACACATGTACCCGAGCAGTCCACCACAATCATCAAACATCTGCGGCCAAATCGCTGCCGTTTCGGCGCGGCCGGTATCGATCAACTCCCAAAACAAGCGACTTCCTGCGTCATCTGCGACAACCGTGCAAAGAATCCTCAGCGCGTAACGCGCTAAACTGTTGCGAGCCAAGCCAGGCCAGGCCATCACTTCATAGTGCTGGTGAATTGATTCTTTGGTTATCGTAGCCTCACCGTGCCCAAAGCTTGGCGGACTGCATTCCGTCGCAACGACTTTTTCTGGCCAGCCCTGGGCAAGCGTTGCCACTTGCTTGGCTAGTGCATCAAAATCCACGTTGCCGCTAACCACCAGGTACATGTTGTCTTGGGTGTACCGCTGGCTGTGATAGTCTCGCATCTGGCCGACGGGCATCTCGGCCACCGATTCCTCGGTCCCAAGAATACGAGTTGCCAACGGATGCTCGCCGAAGAATATCTCACTAAGTCGCTCAAACGCTCCGTACGGCGGCTGATCATCGTACATCGCGATTTCTTCCAGAACGACCTGACGTTCGGTCTCGAACTCTTCTTCATTTAGAGTCGGCTGCATCAAGTCAGTTAACAGGTCCACTGCCTGGAACTGACAATCCGGGAGAACGGAAGCGTAGAAGACTGTTGCGTCTTCCGATGTGTAGGCATTCGAATGCGCTCCCAAGTGATCAAGCTCACGATTTACTTGTTCTGCGGTTCGACGTGCCGTGCCTTTGAAAACCATGTGCTCCAAGAAATGACTCACGCCGGCGATCTGTGTTCTCTCATCACGAGAACCCGTTTTGACGAACCAACCCATCGACAACGTCAGTGCGGTTGGGTCATGAAGCGCGACAATCTCAGGACCACCTTCGACTTTATGCGTTATAAGTTCCATCCGGCAAATCCAAAGACTGTGAGCCCACGGTGACCAACGAGAAATTCTTAGGTAAGTTTTCGCAGAAGTGTTGTTTCAAAGATTCGCATGTCAGCGCATCAACACGACGGCATACTTCTTCGCGATCGGGCACTCGCCCCAAATAGAACCAATCCGAAGCAATCTGACTACTTCTCGCAGAAGACGATTCCTGCTCGAAGACTAACGAACTCTTGATTCGATTTTTTAACCGCTGAAGCTCGTCTTCGGTGATACCGTTCTTTAGTGAATCGATTGTCTCTAGCAGGACTTGCAATGTTTCTTCGGCGCGGTTGGTTGTTGTGCCGGCGTAACACAATACGCTGCCGCGGCCAGCCAATGAGAAGCATGTCGCAAAGACAGAGTAGACCAATCCTCGTTTCTCACGAACCTCTGTAAACAATCGCGAACTCATCCCATCGCTGAGTACACCAACGAGCCCACGGGCTTGGTAGTACTCCGGATGTTCGTAGCTAACGCTATCGTAGGCAAGTGCCAGATGTGTCTGATTGCTCGGATGATCGACATGGAGCGAGCCGAATTCGGGCTTCAATTCGGGTAACGCAACTTTCGGCTTTGGCGACCACTTGCCCAACAGCTCTTCAACGCGGTCGCAGAGCTCGTCCCAATCAAAACTCCCAGCCACTGCCAACAGGCTGCCAGACGGGGAATACGTCGACCGGAAAAATGCCTCGAGAGCTTCTGCACTCACCGCCTCCAGTCCCTCACGCGTGCCTTGTGAAATACGGCCGAAGGGTAGGGGATAGCGGAACCGTTTCAATTCACTGAAACAACGGTGTGAGGGTTCATCATCAAGGGCCCTCAGATCTTGCATGGCCAGTTGCAACGCGTCGTCAAGCTGATCGACAGGCAAGTGTGGTTCGAGGACCATTTTGCTGTACAGTTCGATGGTCGGCAGCAACGCCTCGCTGGGCATCGAGCAACTAAATGCCGAATGGTTGGTTGTGATCGAACTCCCGCGTTCTACGCCAAGCTCGTCCAAAGCCTCCAAGAACTGACGGCTAGAGTATTCTGCGCAGCCCCGTTGGACCATCTCGCTAGTCAGCGCTGCCAGGCCGTCCAAACCATCAGCTTCGTAACAAGTGCCTGCAGGCAATAGAAAAGTGAATGCGGCCGATCTAAGCCACGGCATAGGTTCACCGAGCAAGACCATACCGTTGCTTAGCTGACGTTGGAGGAGCTGTTGCTTCATAGAGAGGGAAGCCTTGCGCGGCCGGAGCACTTGAGAAGGACGAACGAGTGTAGATTACTCACCGCAATTCGATAAGGCGTGTCCATCCGCGCCAACAGCACGCCAGCGTCTACACATCACAGTTAACTATCGCCCCCTGAGTTGCCCTTTTTGGAGGCCTTAGAGCTTGAGCCGGAACCTGAGTCTTTTGATTTCTTACTATCCGAATTACCGGACGAAGCCGGCTTGTCCGCGGCCTTACCTTTCTTGTAGCTTTCGCTACGGTAATCGGTCTGATAAAAGCCAGAACCTTTAAAGACAACGGCCGCCCCCGTACCCATCAACCTACGTAACTTGAGCTTGCCACATTTGGGGCATTTGCGTTTCTTCGGCTCCTTGATCCCTTGAAACAGCTCAAAGGTGTGACCACATGCGTCGCATTCGTAATCGTAAGTCGGCATTACTGACTCCCACACATTCTGCTGAACCGGCGATAACCCTGCCTCTATTACCCAACTACCCAATTACTCTACTACTCCGGGGCTCCGGTGCTAACCAGGACCGAGCTTGGCCGGACGACACGATCGTGCAACTGGTAACCAACCGCTACTTCTTGGGCTACTAGTCCCTCGCCATGCTCTTCACTCGGCATCTGCCCGATAGCTTCGTGAACATTCGGATCGAACTCGCAGCCAACGGCATCGATCACCTTGCAACCATATTTCTCCAGGACGCCTTCGATTTGGCTGCCGACCATTTTCACTCCATCACGGAGTGATTCGGCGTTACCGGCATCTCCCTCGGCAGCTTCCGTTGCTCTCTTTAGATTGTCGACCGCATCGAGCAGATCACGAATCAAATTCATATTTGCATATTTCAGCAAGCTCTCAGTCTCTCGCTGCATTCGCTTGCGATAATTTTCCATCTCCGCTTTGGCGCGCAGAGCTTCTTGCTGGGCTTCTCGCAACTGTTCTGCATCGGTCGGCGGAGTTGCAGAAACTTCCGGCGAATCATCTTCATCCTGCATGGCTTGATCAATTGCATTCTCAAAGCCAGCTGCCTCGGAATCATCCTCTGGTTTCGTCTCGTTCTCTTCTTGCATTAGACCCAGTTCCTCACTGAGAAAGTTCATTCTATGTTGCAATCAATTGTCCGAGCCAGCGGCTTCGGCTCCTGCCAGTGGCCTAGGCATCAGCTAGCGTATAGCTCTCTGGCGCTGGAAATCACAGCCACACTGTTTACCGCTTGGCTTCGTCAGTCGCTTCGTCTTGTGTAAAGTAGTCAACCACACGCTCGAAGAACGACTTACGATGCGGCGTTACGTGTTCGTCTTCGAGTTCCGCAAGTTGCCTTAATATTTCTTCTTGGGCAGCGCTAACTTTCTTGGGTATCTCGACGAAAGTCTGCACCAACAAATCACCCTTCACTCCACTTCGTGGGTCCGGCATTCCTTCGCCACGAATCTGAAAGACTTCCCCACTTTGCGTGCCGCCGGGTATCTCGAGCATGCGACGCCCCGAAAGCGTCGGAATTTCAATTTCAGTGCCGAGAACCGCCTGGGAATAGGTGAGTGGCAGCTGCAGAACTAGATCACTGCCCTCGCGGCGAAACACGCTGTGTGGGCGAATTTGAATAAAGCAATACGCATCACCGGACGGCCCACCGTCGGGACTTGCCTGTCCCTCGTTAGCCAGGCGTACACGCATGCCGTCGTCAACGCCTGCGGGGATCGCGACGTCCAACGCCACTTCTCGCGGGACAACCCCATTACCATCGCAGTCGACACACGGCGTTGTAATAATCTTCCCTGTCCCACGACACTGTGGACACGTCGTTTGTACTCTTAGAATTCCCGTCGCTTGGACAACTTGCCCCCGACCTCGACATGGCGCACAAACCTTTGGCTCCGAGCCTGGCCGAGCTCCGGTGCCATCGCAGGTCTCACAGACATCGTGGCGTGTCAGCGAGACACGTTTGCGTACACCGGTTGCGGCCTCCTCCAGATCAAGTGTGACGTCACAGCGTACATCAGCCCCCTTGCGTACTCGGGAACGTCCGCCGCCACGGCCGCCAAAGAAATCCTCGAAGATACTGCCACCAAAGATGTCGCCAAAGGCTTCGAAGATATCACCGACGTCGTGAAACCCGCCGCCACCCGCCGGCCCACCAGCTCCGACACCTGCATGTCCAAACTGATCGTAGCGAGCCCGTTTCTCATCGTTGCTTAGAACTTCGTAAGCTTCCGCAGCTTCTTTGAATTTCGCGATCGCCTCTTCATCATCCGGATTGCTATCCGGGTGATACTTGATCGCCAACTTGCGGTAGGCGCGCGCCAAATCCTTCGAAGAAATATCGCGTTCGACGCCTAGCACTTCATAGTAGTCGCGTTTAGACATCAGTTCCTGTCGGCTTTCGAAGTATCGATTATCGTGCTGTTGCAACAGCTTGCAGTAACGATCTGAACTGCTTGCCTCGGAAAAAGGCCACGTTCGGTTAAGAACGTGGCCTTTTGAACGTTTCCAGCACTGGAAGTCTCAGCTCCACATCTCAGGGTTTTTGCTCCCCTTTACCTGCGGAGTATTCGCCGTTGACTAGGCGATGGCGCCTTCGGCTCGCTGCTTTTCCTTGTCTTCTTTCTCGTAGTTCGTCACGAGAGCTTCCGTGGTGAGCAGCAATCCTGCAATACTGCCCGCATTGGCGAGTGCCGTGCGAACAACCTTTACCGGATCGATAATACCGGACTTCATCATGTCAACGTACTCGCCGACATGCGCGTTGAAGCCTTGGTTGAGAGCCTTTTGCGTGACTTCGTCAACGACTACGGAGCCATCGATACCAGCGTTGTCGGCAATCTGACGCATTGGAGCAGACAGCGAACGCAAGATAATCTGAGCGCCGATTTTTTCGTCACCCTTACACTTCGACAAAGCCGCTTCAACAGCTTCGGTGCATCGCACGAGCGCGACTCCACCACCAGGCAGAATGCCTTCTTCCATCGCCGCACGCGTAGCATGCAGTGCGTCTTCTACGCGAGCCTTCTTTTGCTTCATGTCAGCTTCGGTCTCTGCACCGACACTAACAACAGCCACGCCACCTGCCAACTTAGCCAGTCGCTCTTCCAGCTTCTCGCGATCGTAGTCGCTATCAGTCTGCTCGATTTGCGCTCGAATCTGGGCTACTCGCTTGTCGATCGCGGAACGATCTCCAGCACCTTCCACGAACGTGGTCGAACCCTTATCAACCGTAACCTTCTTCGCTCGTCCCAGTTGTTCCAGCGTGATGTTTTCTAGCTGGATCCCCAAGTCTTCGCTGATGAAAGTGCCGCCGGTAAGCGTAGCAATATCACCCATCATCGCCTTGCGACGATCGCCAAATCCCGGTGCCTTCACGGCACAGACATTCAGCGTTCCACGCAGCTTGTTAACAACCAGCAGCGTCAGGGCTTCGGCATCAACATCTTCAGCGATAATCATGAGCGGCTTGCCGCTTTGGCTTGCCTTCTCAAGGACTGGCACCAAGTCACGAATGTTGCTGATCTTCTTCTCGTACAACAGAACCAGAGCGTCGTCGAACGACGTGGTCATACTGCCCGGATCGGTGATGAAGTAAGGTGAAATGTAGCCCTTGTCGAACTGCATCCCATCGACGTACTCAACGGTGGTTTCAGCCGTCTTGCCTTCTTCGACCGTAAGAACGCCATCCTTACCCACTCGTTCGAGTGCTTCAGCGAGCAATTCACCGATCTGCATGTCGTTGTTAGCGCTAATCGCTCCAACGTGGGCGACTTGACTAGCATCTTTGACTGGCTTGCCAAGCTCGTGCAATTTTTCTACGGCGGCATTGACCGCTTTTTCAATCCCACGGCGAATCGCATTCGGGTTGCTACCCGCTACGATATTCCGCAAGCCTTCTTTGAAAATGGCTCGTGCCAGGACCGTAGCGGTCGTGGTGCCGTCACCGGCCAGATCGCTGGTCTTCTGCGCGACTTCGACCACGAGCTTGGCGCCCATGTTTTCAAAGCGATCTTCCAACTCAATTTCTTTTGCAACCGTCACACCGTCTTTAGTGACAGTCGGTCCGCCGAAACTCTTATCAATGATTACGTTTCGACCGGTTGGTCCCATCGTCACGGCAACGGCATCCGCAAGCTTTTCAACACCTCGCAGAATGCGTGCACGTGCGTGATCCTCAAACATCAACTGTTTTGCCACGCTATTGTTTCCTTAAATCCAGGATTGTTTTTTAACATTCGGTTACGCCGCAGTCGCTCACACGCGTCGCAGCGTAAATGACGCAAGCCGCGTTTAGGCGTTAACCTTAGCCAGGATGTCGCTCTCGCGAAGAATCTTGACTTCCTTACCGTCGACTTCGATGTCGCTTCCACCGTATTTGCCGTAGATCACGATATCACCGATCACGACAGAAAGCGTTCCTCGGTTACCACTATCGAGAAGCTTTCCAGGGCCAATCGCGACGACGGTTCCACGCTGCGGCTTTTCCTTGGCTGAATCAGGAAGCACGATACCACCTGCAGTGGTCTCTTCGGCTTCTTCAGGCTGTACAACAACACGATCATCCAGAGGTCGAATCTTTAGCTTTGCCATGGTTTATTATTCCTGAGTTTTGTGAGAATTGATTTTTATTCAGTGGAGCAGGGCAGGGGTTACATCATGCCGGGCATGCCGCCCATTCCACCCATGCCGCCCATTCCACCCATGCCGCCCATACCACCCATGGGGTCCATGCCGCCCATGCCGTGGTCGTGGTGATCGTGACCACCTTCTTCCTCTTCAACTGGGATATCGGTGACCAGTGATTCGGTTGTCAGTAGCAGTGATGCGACGCTAGCCGCGTTTTGCAACGCCGTGCGAACCACCTTCGCTGGGTCGATCACTCCCGCGGCAACCATGTCGGTGTACTTATCTGCATTCGCATCGTAGCCCTCGGTTTTCGCCTTGAGCTGACGCACACGGTTGACAACGACGGCGCCATCCAGGCCAGCGTTGGTAGCGATTGCTCGAAGCGGACCGTCGAGAACGTTCTTGATGATGTTTGCTCCAAGTGCTTCGTCACCTTCCAAGCCCAGCTTCTTCAGCGCCGGCTCGCAACGGATCAAGGCTGTTCCACCACCAGGCACGATGCCTTCGTGGAGAGCCGCTTGCGTTGCCGCCTTGGCATCGTCAAGCAGTGCCTTGCGCTCTTTCATTTCCGTCTCGGTAGCTGCACCGACGGAGATTTGCGCGACGCCACCAGCCAACTTGGCCAACCGCTCCTGCAACTTCTCGCGATCGTAATCACTATCGGTAACATCGATCTCGCGACGAATTTGCTCCGCGCGTCCACTGATCTCATCCTTACTTCCGCCACCTTTGACGATGACAGTGTCTTCACTCGTGATGCGAACCTTCTTAGCTCGACCGAGATCTGAAAGCTTGACGCTTTCGAGGTCGATACCTAGGTCCTTGAAGATCGCTTGGCCGCCGGTCAAGGTTGCCAGGTCACCCATGATGGCCTTGCGACGATCGCCGTAACCAGGTGCTTTCACAGCACATACATTCAAGATGCCTCGCATCTTGTTGACGACCAGCGTTGCCAGGGCTTCGCCATCGACGTCTTCGGCGATAATCAACAAAGGCTTCTTCGCCTTGCTAGCCGCCTCGAGCAGAGGGATGAGCTTCTTGTTTGAGCTAATCTTCTCTTCGAAGATCAAAATGTGGCAGTCGTCGAGCTCAACGGAGACATCGTCTGGGTTCGTGACGAAGTGCGGAGATAGAAAACCACGGTCGAACTGCATGCCTTCGAC
>DNPC01000165.1:9478-10335 GCA_003501565.1 Planctomycetaceae bacterium
GTCGAACTGCATGCCTTCGACGACTTCTACGGTCGTCTCGCTACTGCGTCCCTCTTCAACCGTGATCACGCCATCCTTGCCGACTTTCAGAAAAGCATCAGCAAGCACGTCACCGATGGCTGGATCGTTGTTCCCAGCGATGGTGGCAACCTGCTTGATTTCTTTCTTGCTCTTCTCGTCAATCTTGATCGACATCTTGTTGAGTGCCGTCGAGACTGCCTCGACAGCCTTGGCGATGCCGCGAGAGAGCGCCATGGGGTCAGCGCCTGCAGCGACCATCTTCAGGCCTTCGCGGAAGATCGCTTCGCTCATCACCGTGGCGGTGGTTGTACCATCACCTGCCACGTCGTTTGTTTTGCTGGCCGCTTCCTTGACAAGCTGGGCCCCCAGGTTTTCGAAAGGATCATCCAGCTCGATGTCTTCGGCGACCGTAACACCATCCTTCGTGACCTTTGGTGACCCCCAACCCTTGTCGAGAACCGCATTGCGTCCTCGAGGACCAAGCGTGCTGCGGACTGCTCGGGCGAGCTTCGAAACACCGGCCAGTAGCGACTGCCGTGCCTCGTCATCGAATACCATCTGTTTTGCCACGTTCAATATCCTCCAGTGTGGATAAAATCAGGAACACGTGTCTGCGGAATATGCTCTCATCGCCAGACGTACAGGTCGTCTCTGGCGTGACACTTCATGTGCTGGTCCGCCACTCTGACAGTGCGCGGAATTTCCCACCTCGGCCATGCAACTGGCGTGCCAACCAGGGGAGACTGTCAGATTCGCAGCACTTTCAGCTTCGCCGACTTTCCCGGAGCTGGAAAAAGAGCTTCATTTGCGGAGATTGATTTACAATGCACACGAAC
>DNPC01000698.1:0-583 GCA_003501565.1 Planctomycetaceae bacterium
TTTTCAGTAGCCAGCCGCGAAAGGAACCGCTGGCTTCCGTGTCAAACGAGTCAATTCGCCGGCCGACCGTGACCATCACTTCTTGCGATAGGTCTTCTGCGTCGGCATGCTGGAGGCCCCGAGCGATGGCGACTCGATAGACGATCGGTTGGTACAGCCTAACGAACCTAGTCCAGGCTGCCTGCGCAGCGGGGTCGGCCAACTCTTCTATCAATGACGCTCGTGTTTCGGGACCTTGCAAAACCCTCACTCCTATTGACTACCCACGGACGAAAAACAATTGTTACAGAAATTTTGGAGATCACGGAGGAGTTTCGCCAATGACATCAATGGTTGAGCATTTTCAGGAAGATTCAGCCAAGCGATTCTCCCGCGATTTCTCACCGGTATCGGCCATCGAAGACTAGTTCTGATGATCGATAGCCGCCCGTGAGATCGCTCTACTAAACTTTGGTTTTAGTGAATTCCGATTCGCGGAGCCGAACAAGACACGGATCTGTAAACCTTTCGTCCCTAGACCTCGACACCGATGCAAGTTGGAAGTGGCAGGGTTCTGAAGAGGTTGGACAACTCGAAGTTGGGA
>DNPC01000698.1:636-3234 GCA_003501565.1 Planctomycetaceae bacterium
GACAACTCGAAGTTGGGAAGAAATCTGCACCGGCTTCCTCGGTCAGATGTACCTCAGCAACTTTGGCCCAGAGCCGCTGGATTGTGGTCTCCGAGTTCCATCGGCTCTCGTTGTTAGCTGCGGCGAGCTATGCACTCGCTGTCTACAAGATGACTGCAATGGTGCAGGCGGTTGCACGGCAGCAAAGCCATGCATTAAGGCGTTGGAAAGTCGCCCTCCGCCCCCTATTCTCTGGTCGTGAGCAAGTAACAAGAATCCTTCAAGCAGTAAAAGATGGTGATCGGAACGCTTCAAGGCCAGTTAAACACTGAATTCCACTCGCACAAGTACTTACGGCGAAGTTTGAACAGCCCCATGCATAATTCAGGCAAGCAACTTACCGTTCAAGAACAATGCGGAAACCAACGTTCCCTCCCGCATTCCCTTTGTTGTTGGACCAGCGAACTGCTGATCTTTGGAGGGCAAGGCGTCAGAAAAGGCAACCGCCTCGAATTACGGCAATATTCCTGGTATCGGTAATCTTCAAGGTCGCTGGTTTCACAACGCTACACCATTCCCAGACGTTCCCATGCACGTCGTGAAGACCCCAAGGATTGGCAGGGAAACTACCGACTGGCGCTAAGCCAGCGAAACCGTCGAGTGTATCGACCCAGGTTTTTCCGATTTGCGCAGACGAGCGATACGAATCTTCCTGGCTCCCATTGCTCAGCGTTCGATCGGGAACATTGGCGATTTCGGTCAGCTTGCGCGGGTCGTTGCCGTTCCAGAATCTAGTCTCGGAACCAGCGCGGGCTGCGTACTCCCACTCTTCGTCTGTCGGTAATCGGTAGACCCGAGACTCTTTTCTAGAAAGCCAGTTACAGAACGCTACTGCGTCGTTGTAGGTCACCATTACGACTGGGTGCTTCGGCAAAGGAAGATTGCCATCAGGTCTCCGCCAATTCGAATTCCTATCGAGGCCGACGGAAGTTGCAGCTTCACCAAGCGTGCCGCTTTCCGCCTGCGTTCGATATCCTGTAGCATTCACAAAACTCCGGAACTGGTCATGTGTAACTTCCGTGGCACCGATGTAAAAATCTCTAGCGATATTTACTCGCCGAAGCGGGTGTTCGTTAGCAAAAGTGTCAGGGTCTTCGCTAAATGCGATGGCAACCTGGTATTTTGATTCTCGACTGCCCATCCGGAAATCTCCGGCAGAAACCAAGACAAGTTTCATTCCTAAACTGTTTGATATCTCATCGGAAACATCCAAGTTCCCCAGAGGCCAATTCGCACTGCTTCCCCGCATTACCGGCAACTGCCCATCGGAACTCAGGTTTTTACTTATGACATAGTCATTGGTCCGCTTAGCAACGTAGTAGACCAAGCCATTAAGATCAGCTCGCTCGGACTCATAGAAACGGTTTTCAGCTCTTCCACTTAAGTACTCAATCACGTGGTAAGTGAACACGCTGTGGCCAATGGCATCATGTTCCCAGCTGAACTGACCGCTGCTGCAGCTGAAAAGCACGGCCATCCCACCCGGTACACTACGTCGGTTTTCGTGCACGCTGCCAAGCTCGATCCGTCTAGCACTCTTTTTCTGGCCTTCGGCTGAGAGTACTTGCTCTTGGCAAGCATCCACCAGCAACAGCTTTCGGCTTGCAGCTGCAGAATTCATCAAGTTGACTACCGAACTAATTTTCAGCAGGCTTGCCTTGTCGGCTATGTCCGCATCACCTGGGCAAAAATAGGTCTCGCGGACACCGCTAGGTAGTAGATCTTCGTCGGAGAATTGCACTCCGTGTCCCGATAAGCTAATTAGAAGAGTGTCGCCGTTGGCACAACTGGCCAGTGCCGATTCAATCGCAGCAGCAATCTTCTTGGGTGTGGTTGGCCGTAGTCGCGACGAACGTGACTCGCTGCTCATGACTGTGACTTGAAAGCCCAGGCGCTCAAGCGATTTCCCAAGCTCCGCGGCGTCCTCTGCGGCATAGTCCAAATTGTCGAACGTGCTGGTGTCATATGTCTCGACGCCAATCACGATGGCATATTTGTCTTCCGCGTAAGCCAAAGCCGGCGCGAATAGCAGGCACGAACACAAGCAAGAAACTGAAGCAAATTTCATTGGTTTCTGCATATTGTAGTTGGTCTTGTTGGACACAGTTGGTGGGCTTATCTAAGCTCTGCGAGCTCGGTCAATAATATATCAGAGTTTCGTAAGGTTCTGTGATTCCAGAATCCGCACGGTTGTATAGGTGCATTTTCGAATCGGAGATCGCTGACCTCGCGGATACCAAGGACCAAGGAACGCTACGGACATTTGCCGATGATACCATTTCCGGTGCACCTGCTTTCTTTCGGCAAACGTGGCCGTTCTATCTGACCATCTGTTGCAAATGGTCAGCTTCAGTTTGTCAGGGCAAATTCAATCTCGCGGCAGCCGAGAAGCTCAAGTCCATCGTATCGTTCATACTGCTTGAACCAATTAGTTTTGGTAGCGAACGCTGACGACGGCTCGTACTACGCCAAAGTCGCGGCTGACTTTCTTGTACGACTTTTGTATTCTTGCCCCCAGAACGGTGGCTTCAGCAGGCGGCGATGCGTCTTTGGCTCTTG